>CADCRH010000056.1 GCA_902803805.1 uncultured Ruminococcus sp. | reverse complement strand
CGCAGCCGCCGCAGCCGCCGCAGCCGCCGATTCAGCCGGGTGCTCCTATGCCGCCTCAGATGCCGAAGCCGCCCGTAAATAATAACGAAACACTCGGTATTATCTCTTGTGCAAGCGGTATCGGAAGTATCGGTCTTGGTATTCTTTCGGCTATAATGAGCAACAATGTTTACGGTGCACTCGGTGCAGTACCGTCAACGTATCTTTCTCAGGCAAAGATCACAGCAGGTCCCAGCCCTGTTTTTGCAATGATCATCAGTATTCTTGCTTTGGTACTGGGTATCGCTGCCGTAGGTCTTGGTCTTGTTGCAGGCAATGCGAATCTCCGTACAGGTGCTCCCCGAGGAAAATGGGCAACGCTCGGTATGATTTTCGGTTGCGCAGGCGCAGTGATTTGTCTTGTTGCTGTCATCTTTACAGGCTGTGCGTCCTGCTCGTACTGCTCAATCAAGGATCAGGCAAACCAAGCGATGGGTGCTGTCAGCAGTTTGGGCAGTTTATATCGATAATAAAAAGGAATTGACGATCAGTAGATGACCGTCAATTTTTTATGTTCGGATTTTTGTTATTTTTACAAAGATCGCCCGTATAGCAGTTGACCTTCAGATCAATAGAATTTTTATGCCAGCCGATCAACGATATATCGTGACTGAAATTGTAATCCTTATCGATCAGAAAACATTCCTGTGCTTCGTGCCACTCGGCAGCCTCGACCGCCTTTAAAGGTTCGGTAAAATCGGCAAGGATCACCGTAGTGGGACAAGCCCAGTAACAGCCTTCCACCGCAATCAGATCATTTAATGGGTTGTATGACGCTTTGCACCATATAAACGTTTCTTCATCCGTATCGGGAACATAGTCCATCGTTTCAAGGGTCGAAAGTTTTACGATACTGTACCCGTAAAGTTCTTTGTTATGAAGAAAATACAGGCTGCCGTCCGAATGTTCAAATACATAGTTCAGCAGAGAATCATAGAGGGAAAACCATTCATAAATCGTTTTTCCGTCCTTCATCAGTCGTTTTTTCGTACCTTGTGCGATATTGTCCTTGTCAAGATAGTCACTTCTTTCCAACAGATAGCCGAAGTCAAGTTCACAGATCTCGGCTTCCTGTATGGTACAACTGTTTTTGATTCGTTTTGTTGCCTCTGCAAAAGATTCTTTGTATTCTTTGGTATCTGCTTTGTTCATTGAACGATCATCTCCTTATTTCCGAAAGTGTTTATACGCAAATTATATAATTTTTCCTGTGTTGTGTCAACGGATTTATACAGTCGTCCGCGCTGAAATTCCTGATAGAATCTTGACTTTTATGTGATACAATGATAAAATGTACCTGTATGATTTATATTACAGTTGTTTTATCTGACTGTATCAGATGTATTTTAGGAGGAATTAGAAAATGAATAATCAAAATCAGTTCGGTCAGCAGCCGGGCAGACCCGTTCCGCCGCCACCGCCCGGAGCACCTATTCCGCCCCGTCCGCCTGTCGGCAAGAATCCGTTCCAGGGTGAAAACATTCTGGTTCTTGTAGGTACGATTTTAAGCTTTGCAAGTATTGCTTTGGGTATTGCTTCGGTTGCTATGTCGCTTGGTGTTTATGACCTTATCATCAACATTGTTGCAATCCTGATGGGCGGCGCAGGTGCGGCTCTGTCAATCATAGGCGGCAACCAAAATATGAGTAAGGGTGCTCCCCGCGGTATCCTTTCCACACTTGGCTTTATCTTCGGTGTTGTAGGTGTACTGGTTGGTCTTGCAGCAATCGGCTATACAAGCTGGCTTACCTGTACGTATTGTAAAGCAAAAAGCTATCTGGGTATCTGATCAGACAGTATGTGGTCGGTCTATCGGTAAAACGATATTGACCGGGCAAGATTCGATAAAAAGTCGGCAGTCATTGATTGATTGCCGGCTTTTTTCAGAACAAAGAAAGGATATGAAAGTATGTTTCCGTATATCGACTTTTTCGGCAGACACATACCTACCTACGGGATTTGTGCCCTGATTGGAATTGCAGTTTCTGCTGTTCTGATATGGTTTATGACAAAAAATCGTAAGGACTATAATAAGATCAACATCGTGAATATTCCGATTTTTGCCGCCGTCGGTGCCTTTATCGGAGCACACATTATGTATGCCTTGACACGGTTGGAAGTGCTTGGCTATATCATCTCACATTCGGATGAATTTTTTTCCTCGTTCGGAAACGCTTTTGCAATGCTGTCCGAATGGTTCGGCGGAATGGTATTTTATGGTGGTCTGCTCGGTGCACTGTTGGCAGGGATGATCTACTGTAAAGCAGCAAGTGTTGATTTTTCGTTTTATGCTGATATATACGCTCCCGCGATTCCGTTGTTTCACGCTTTCGGACGAATCGGCTGTTTCCTTGCAGGCTGCTGTTACGGTATCGAATCGGAGTGGGGCATTGTCTATCATAACGACATTTTACCCGAAGAAAACGGAGTGACACGGATTCCGATACAACTCATAGAATCGGGTCTGAATTTATTGCTTGCTGTTGTGCTTGTTTTGCTGAGCCGCAAGAAGCTTAAAAACGGAACACTTCTTTCGTCATATTTCGTGATCTATGCAGTGATTCGCTTTACTGACGAATTTTTCCGCGGTGACCTTATCAGAGGACAGCTTCTCGGACTTTCGACCTCACAATGGATCAGTATTTTTATTTTTGCACTCGGAACAGTAATGCTCTTAAAGCGTTATGTTATACCGTCAACGAAAGATCAATATGAAACAAGAGTGGATACAGGACTGATTCCTGCCGGCTACTTCTATAACCGCTACAGCGGAATGATCGACGAAGAACAAGCCAAAGCCATCAAGTACGGCACTGTCGAAAAAAGCACGCTTTCTATTAATTCATAATGCATAATTCATAATTACCCTGCGGGGAGCAGGCAGTGTGTTGGTTGACATCAATATAGGAAAACAAACAGTGTTACGGATTTGAGATCATCAAATTCATAACGCTGTTTTCATTTTTTTAATGCTGAAATTTTGCTGGTTTTTGTACGGTAAAGCTGTTACCGCCCGAATTGAATAAAATATCATTGAGATTGTGTGTAAGTTTGTACTTTTGTAATGTTGTAATTTTTCGTAAAATGCATTATACTTAAAATGTAATTCTGTAAGTATCAGTAAGAGAGGTGTGTTGATGAGCAGAAAATCTTCATTCGGGTACAGCTCCTATGGAACACATTCTTATAAATCGGGCAGCTACCGGGGCAAAAAAAACAAGGATAACAAACGTAAAAAAGTCATCACCACAATGATCATTGCTGCGGCGGTTATCATTGTTGCAGCTGCGGTGCTTTTGATCATTTTTGTGTTTGGCAGTTCCTCTGAAAGTCAAAAGAAAGGGACGGACACTTCAAAGAATGTTCAAAGCTCACAGGTTCAGTCAAGTACGGAAGCGAAGGAAAGCTCGGCAGAATCCTCCGCAGACCCCAATAAAAAAGGATATTGGGACAGTAATGTGTTTATATATGACAAACAAGGCTATGAGCTGTTTTACGGCAGAACCGACACGGCACTGAAATATGCCGAGGCAGTTTCGTCGGTAAAGAAATCTCTCGGAAAAGAGGTCAATGTTTATAATATGGTCGTGCCGACTCATTCGGTTTTCGGTATGCCGTCCAATTATCTGAAAGATTCCTCCAACGAAAAGGAAAATATCCAAAAAATCTACTCCTCTTATACGGAGGACGTCAAACCCATTGATGTTTATGATGTACTTGATACTCACAAAAGTGAATATATTTACTTCAAAACCGACAACAACTGGACAGCACTCGGTGCCTATTACGGATATGAAAAATATTGCGAGGCGGCAGGCATTCAGCCGATTGAAATAAAATCACTCTCAACAGGTTCCATAGAAAATTTCGGCGGAGCGCTGTTGGCGGCGACCGTATCCGATGAACAGCCCGACGGCAACGAGGAATTGGCAAAAAATCTTGATACAGTTCTGTACTATAATATTCCGGGGGAATACGACTGCCGACTCCTTGAAAATGGTGCAAGCGAGGAAAAAGAAGCAACCATTATTGCGTCCTTTGCGGCGGAATCAAATGCATACAGTGCGTTTATCTGGGGCGATAACCCGTATATGAAAATTACCTCAAACAAGACGACAGGAAAAAAACTGTGTATTATCAAGGATTCCTACGGCTGTGCCTTTGCGCCATTCACGGTTTCCAATTATGATGAAGTATTTATTGTTGATCCCCAGTTTTATGACGGAAATATTTTGGACTATCTCAAGAAAAACAATTATACAGATGTACTGATCATCAACAGCATTATGAACGCAAACACAAGTATGCGTACAGATTGGCTTTATTCGATTTTAAAATAAGATTGGTATTGGACATTAAAGAGGGAGGTGTGCCGCAATGCTTGGGAAAAATGTAAAAATAGAAATCTTCGGCACACTGAACGAAAGCTGCCTGTATTCAGGATTTATTATCGATAATCCTGCCGCCGATATGCGGCAGGTCTATGTGATGACCAATACTATGCTGGAGGGAGTTGTCGAGTGTACCGTTATTGCCATCGCAAGTACGGACAATAAGGCGCAGACACGGTTGGTAGCCGCACCGGTGACAGAGGTTTTTTATGAACCCGAAATTCGCGCAAGACTGAGCCTGACATCAGTACGATTCAGTAAAATCGTTTGTATTTACGAAAAATCCTGCGGCGCGGTGGTTTACCGCAAAATCGGAAGAAACAACATCAAAATTCTTCTTGTCAAGAATCATAACGGAAAATGCTGGACTTTCCCAAAAGGACACGTTGAAATTAATGAAACCGAGCAGCAGACGGCTCTCCGTGAAATTAAGGAAGAAACAGGGCTGACCGTAAAAATAGAACCGAATTTCAGACAAACGAGCGTTTATCGGCCGTTTGGCAAGATCAAAAAACGGGTCGTGTTTTTTCTTGCACGTTCGGACAACAGCAATGTCAATATGCAGCAAAGCGAAATAGATTATTACATATGGGTCAGTCTGGAAGATGCCCTTCGTATGTGCCGCCACGAAAACGACACAAAAATCCTCCTCGAAGTCCAAAAAAGACTTTTATAATTCATAATTCACAATTCATAATTGCCCTGCGGGGGTGGAAATACTTTTTTTCAAACAATCAGAAAATCACCTAATGTACTTATCGTTATACATTAGGTGATTTTTGTTATACCGTATTCTTTTAAACAGGCTCTTAAATATCCTTGTCAAAAAGATACTGATAGAAATTGCTGTAGTCAGTGCGTTTATCGGCAGTGAACTGAATGGCATCTCTGGGGTGCTGGTTCAGGCGTCCTGTAAGAAGATACGGAATATCATAGCCCCATACAATACCGTCAGCTTTCAATTGATTGATGTGTGTTTCGATAAATTTCAGTACGGGGGTAATATCATACTTCGGATTTTTCAGGAAACCGAGAAGAAGTTCTGTCGGACAGTTGCCGGCACCTCTGCCCATACTGCTTACCGTTGAATCAAGATAGCTGACACCCATTGTCAGTGTTTCGATTGTGTTGGCAAAAGCAAGCTGCTGATTGTTGTGAGCGTGAATACCAATTTTTTTATTGTATTTGTCGGCGGCTTCCAAATATTTTGAAGCAAGACGGCGTATTTGTTCGGGATAGAGGGAGCCATAGCTGTCAACCAGATAGATCACGTCAACACAGCTTTTGCCGATCAGTTCAAGCGCATCATCAAGGTCAGGGTCGTTTGCTTTTGAGATCGCCATAATATTGACGGTGGTTTCGTAGCCCTTTTTATTGCAGTACTCCACGATTTCCAGTGCTGCCGGAATCGTGTTGATGTAGGTTGCCACCCTTACCATATCAACGGGGCTGTTTGCCTTGTCGATAATGTCGTTTTTGAAGTCGGTTCTGCCGACGTCTGCCATAACGGAAATTTTAAGGTCGGTGTCGTTATCGCCTACGATCTCTCTTATATCGTCGTCGCTGCAAAATTTCCATTTGCCGAATTTAGACACGTCAAAAAGCTCTTTGGAAGCTTTATAGCCGAATTCCATATAGTCAACGCCCGACTTGATGTTTGTCTGATACAGGTCTTTTACAAATTCCTGTGAGAATTCAAAATTGTTAACAAGACCGCCGTCACGTATGGTACAGTCAACTACCTTGATGTCAGGTCTGTAAGATACAAGTTCGCCTTTTTTCTGCATTTTATCGTTCCTCCGAATTAAAAAATAATAACTGTTATGATTATACACCAAAATAAAACAAATTACAATATTTTTATTCAAAATGATTGTTCATAAAGTTCGGAAAGGCGCTTTTTGTTCAAAATCATAATGGATTTATAACCGGTTTTAACAATTCCCTCCGCAACAAAACGGGAAATGATTTTGCTGACAGTGACTCTTGATACACCGACAACGCTTCCAATTTCCTCGTGTGTAACGGCTACAGTATCGCTGCCGCTGTTATGGCTCGACTGTATCAGAAATTGTGCGATTCTGACCGTGGCACCGGTAAATGTCATACTATCTACCTGTGCGGATAACATTCGTATCGTCTGCGCCTGTAGTCTTAAAAGCTCCATCGCGGTCTGAGGATTTTTCCGTATAATATCAGTCAGAATGTTTTTGTTGATGGACACCAACTCACATCGGGCGATCGCACGAGCCGACGACATACGGGGCTGACCGTCGAAAAATGACGCTTCTCCGAGAATAGCACCTTTGCCGATAACGGAAAGCGTTTTTTCCGTACCTCCCTCGGAGGTGATAAAAATTTTCACTCTGCCCTTTTTCAGATAATAAAAGCAGTCGGGGGTATCACCCTGATGATAGATCACTCTGCCCTTATCGAACATACGGACAGCGGTGATATTTTCAAGCACCTGAAGAAAACCTGAACTGCTGTCAAGATTGCTTTGAAAATAATGGGAAATGCTGTTTGACATAAAATTTTCACTCCAAACGATAGACTTTTATCTTTCTATATGCTATACTATAGCAAAATCAATGGATAAAGGGGGAATTTGCTTTGACAGGCTATGTAAGATATGTAATCAATGCATAAGCAGTGGCTATGCATTCGATAAGACTGAAATAAAAAATTGTTATAGCCCTGCTTTTTCGTTATGATCATTTTAACGGAGGGCATTATGAGCTATAAAAAAGCAGAGCAGGTTCTTCCTGCGGAATTAATACAGATGATTCAACAGTATGCGGACGGAATATGTCTTTATATTCCGAGAAAATCGGGTGAACGCAAAAAATGGGGAGAGCAGACAGCTACCCTTTCCGAAATCGGGAAAAGAAACAAGCAAATTTTTCAGGACTACAAAAACGGCATTAAAATCTCGGCACTGGCGGAAAAATATTATCTTTCCGAAAAAAGCATACAGAGAATTATCACTCAGCTTAAAAGATAAAAGATCGATAAGGGTATGACAAAATTTTGTCTGCCCTTATCTTTTTTTCAAAAAATTTGTGAGGTTGTTTTGTCAGACAGGCGAACAGTATAATAATATTGCAAAACACTGATAAAGGAGCAAATACAATGAGTTATGAAATTGTTAAAAACTATCGGCGCAATGAAACTTTGAGAAATTCGTTCAATTACCTTGCAAAAGAAACCTTTTGCGGACTTGATTTTGAGCCTTGGTATCAGACCGGCTTTTGGAATGAAAAATATATCCCGTATTCTGTTGTTAAGGACGAAACAGTAATCGCCAATGTTTCCGTTAATCTCATCGACTGTACACTCAACAGTGCAGCAAAGCATTATATTCAGCTCGGAACGGTGATGACGGATAAAAATTATAGAAATCAGGGTTATTCCCGAATACTGATGGAAGAAGTACTGAAAGATTTTTCCGACTGTGATGGCTTCTATCTTTATGCTAATGATGAAGTGCTGGATTTCTACCCGAAATTCGGTTTTGTTAAAACCGATGAATACCGATTCCGCACCAATATCGATCAAGCTGAAAAAACCAGCAGTTTCGCGAAGCCTATACCTATGAAAAACAAAGAGGATTGGACAAACTTTCTGAATAAGAAAGAGAATCTCAAAAGCAACGGTATCATTCAGTTTGACACAGACGATCTTCTGATGTTTTACCTGACTCAGTTTATGCAGGATAATGTCTTTTTTATAGAATCCTTAAATGCTTATGCGATCGCGGAACAGGAGGATGATGTATTAATACTTCACGAAGTATTTTCCGAAAAGCCTGTTGATCTGATCACTGTTTGCCAATCATTCGAAAATGTAAAAACGGTTGAATTTGCTTTCACTCCATCAAATATTGAATCCATTCAAAACCTTGAAAAATACAAATATGAGGAGGAGGACACCACATTTTTCACACTCGGCGGTACTATCACTTCCGACCTTCAAACGATCCTCTCCTTTCCGCAAATCACGCACGCATAAATTGATAAATTTCAAACGCTTTCAGGCACCCGATATTCCATCTGTCGGGTGCTTTTTGATATTCTGTCAGCGAAGCCGCTTACGATTTCCGCAGAACAAAAGAATAATGAATAGTGAATAATGAATAATATTTACATATCTTACGGCTGCATAACTTCTTCCCCTTACCTCGCAGGGCAATTATGAATTAATCCTAATTGTAGCATAGTTTACATTCTTTTTCAATGGTTTGTGGGATAATGATAAAAATAATAATTTTCAAGGAGGATTTTTTCAATGGGAATGACAATTTCACAAAAAATTCTTGCCGCTCACGCAGGTCTTGAGTCGGTCAAGGCAGGTCAGTTGATTGAAGCAAAACTGGATATGGTTCTGGGTAACGATATTACATCACCTGTCGCAATTAATGTTTTCAATGATGGAAATGCATCGGCTGTTTTTGATAACACAAAAATCGCGATGGTAATGGATCACTTTACGCCGAATAAGGATATTAAGGCGGCTCAGCAATGTCTTGAGGTTCGCCGGTTTGCGGACAAGTACGATATTAAAAATTTCTTTGATGTCGGTCAGATGGGTATTGAACATTCATTGCTCCCCGAAAAGGGTCTTGTAGGTCCCGGCAGTCTTTGTATCGGTGCAGATTCTCATACCTGTACTTACGGTGCATTGGGCGCTTTCTCTACAGGCGTAGGCTCAACCGATATGGCAGCCGGTATGATAAGCGGCAAAACGTGGTTCAAGGTTCCGTCGGCAATTAAATTCAACCTGATTAACAAGCCTGCCAAGCATATCAGCGGTAAGGATGTTATTCTTCATATTATCGGTCTGATCGGTGTTGACGGCGCATTGTACAGGTCAATGGAATTTTTCGGTGACGGACTGAAATATCTTAACATTGATGACAGACTTTGTATCGCCAATATGGCGATTGAAGCAGGCGCTAAAAACGGAATTTTCCCGGTTGACGATATTACAAGAGAATATATCAAAGACCGCTTCAAGGGCGTTCCGCAGGAGTTCACGGCAGACGAGGACGCAGAGTATGACGAGGAATATACCATTGACCTTTCTGCACTTCGCCCGACGGTTGCCTTTCCTCATCTTCCCGAAAATGCAAGAACCGTTGACGAGATCGGAGAAAAAGAGGTAAAAATCGACCAAGCAGTGATTGGCTCTTGTACGAACGGCAGAATCAGTGACCTCCGTGCCGCTGCGGAGATTCTCAGAGGCAAGAAAGTTGCCAAAGGGGTACGCTGTATTATTATCCCCAGCACACAGAGCGTTTATCTTCAGGCAATGCACGAGGGTCTGTTTGATATATTCATCAACGCAGGTGCAGTCGTATCCACACCGACCTGCGGTCCTTGTCTGGGCGGTCATATGGGAATTCTTGCGAAAGGTGAACGTGCGATCTCCACAACAAACAGAAACTTTGTAGGCAGAATGGGACACGTAGAATCCGAGGTTTACCTTGCCAGTCCTGCCGTTGCCGCTGCCAGTGCAGTTACCGGCTATATTACCGATCCGGCAAAGGTTTGAGTACAACGGATAATTTTGAATTGATAAAGAAAGGGTTGTTATTATGAAGGCACAGGGTACTGTACATAAGTACGGCGACAATGTTGATACAGACGTTATTATTCCTGCAAGATACCTGAACACAAGTTCACACAAAGAGCTCGCGTCGCATTGTATGGAGGATATTGACATCGACTTTACCAAAAAGGTCAAGGACGGCGATATTATGGTAGCCGAAAAGAATTTTGGCTGCGGTTCGTCAAGGGAACACGCACCGATCGCCATAAAAGCATCGGGTATCAGTTGTGTGATTGCTTCCACCTTTGCACGTATTTTCTACAGAAATGCAATCAATATCGGACTTCCAATTTTGGAGTGTGACGCTGCCGCCAAAGAGATCAAGGCAGGCGATGAGGTTGCCATAGACTTTGACACAGGTGTTATCACCGATGTTACAACGGGTAAAACCTATCAGGCAGAACCATTTCCTCCATTCATTCAGAACATCATTTCCGATGGAGGTCTTATCAACCACGTAACGAAAAATAATTCATAATTGCCCTGCGGGGAGCAAAAAGAGAAAATACAGACAGCACAAAAGCCGCCGGCGGAAATTGGATGTTCCGTTGGCGGCTTTTCTTATTATTTGTTAAAAATGATTTGAGAACCCGTAGGGCTTAATTATGAATTAAAATCAGGTTTGTTATAAGTTTTTTTGATGGATACCTATAGGTATTTTAGATTAGACAAAGGGAGTATTAGTTGATACAATAAAAACACGGTAATCAAATATGTTTACTCGGTTATGATAGCCGAAAGGAAGGAAAAATCAATGGGAAAGAAAACCATCAATCTCAGTATGTCGGAATGTAATAACCGCGAAATGAGAATAGGAAGTATTATCTCGTGGGACGGTAAGGCTTCGGAATTGGTTGAAGCATCAAATTACGAACAGCGCAGCAGGCACGAAAAAAAACACGGCTGTAACGGCGGAGGCGGCAAAGCCTGTCAGCTTTGCGAGCTGAATATGCCGTTTTCTCAGCAAACAATGTGTGCCAATGCGATCGTAGCCTGTCAGATAGGAAATCTGACAGACTGTATTCTGATTGAACACGCTCCTATTGGCTGTTCCGCTAATAACATCAAATACAATATTTCTTTTAATATCGGACTTGCTCGCCGCGGAAAGGCACCTCAGACGGTTAATATTTTAAATACCAATCTTCTTGAAAATGATATGGTATTCGGTGCCAGCGACAAGCTTCGCAGAACAATTGATGATGCCTATAACAGGTATCATCCGAAAGCGATTTTTATTTCAATGTCCTGTTCCACAGCGATCATTGGTGAGGATATTGACAGTATCGCAGACGAAAAAGAAGCAGAAATCGGAATTCCTGTTGTTCCGCTTCACTGTGAGGGCTTTAGAAGCAAACACTGGAGTACCGGTTTTGATATATCCCAACACGGTGTTGCCCGTCAGATTGTTAACAAAAATCCCGTAAAGCAAAAAGACCTTATCAATATCGTAGCTCTCTGGGGTACCGATTATTTCACGGATTTGTTGAAGCCTCTCGGACTTCGTGTCAACTATCTTCTTGATATGGCAAGCTATGATGAACTTCATCAGGCAAGCGAAGCCGTTGCGACCGCTACTTTCTGTCACACGCTCGGTTCGTATCTTGCTACGGCGCTGGAAGAACATTATGATGTTCCACAGGTCAACGCTCCTCAGCCCTATGGTATTCCCGCAACCGATGAATGGCTTCGTGCCATTGCGAAAATTGTAGGCAAAGAGGAAATTACCGAAAAGTATATTGAATCCGAACATAAGCGTATTCAACCGAAGATCGATGAGCTTCGTGAAAAACTGAAAGGCTTGAAAGGTGCAGTATTTACCGGTTCGGCTTATGCGCACGGACTGATATGTGTACTCCGTGAGCTTGGAATAGAGGTACAAGGCTCCATTGTATTCCATCACGACCCTGTATATGACAGCGGACAGGACAGACAGAATTCACTGAAATATCTTGTTGACAATTACGGTGATGTGGAGTATTTCACAGTCAGCAAAACACAGCCGTTCCAGGTATATAACATTCTTCAAAGAATGGAAACCGATTTTATTATCATACGTCACGGCGGACTGGCACCGGTTGCGGCAAAGCTCGGTGTTCCTTCGCTGCCGATGGGTGATGAGCATTTTCCGCTCGGCTACGACGGAATTATACGACTCGGAAACGTGATTCTTGATATTGTGGCAAGACATAAATTTGATGACGTATTGTCAAGACACACCACACTCGGTTATACCGACTGGTGGTTAAGTCAGAAAGACCCATTTATTCTTGCGCACAATCCCGACATCATCAATGAGCCGATACACGAGCTGAACGGAGGAAAATACGATGGCTGAAAAGGTAAAGAAAAGGAAAGAATCCACGATCGCACATTCCCGTTACGGCTGTGCGATAGGAGCGGCATATACGGTTGCCGCCATTAACGGAGCAGTGCCGATCTCACACGCAAGTCCCGGTTGTGTCGATAAGCAGTACGCATTGATCGGTTCGGGTTATCAGGGCTGCGGCAACGGTGCAGGCGGTGACACACCGTCGGTAAACTTCGGAGAAAACGAGGTAGTATTCGGTGGTGTTAAAAAGCTTGACGCAGAGATACAGTCGGCACTGAAAATTGTCAAGGGCGACCTGTTTGTTGTTCTTTCGGGCTGCTCGGCAGGACTGATCGGTGACGATGTTCCGTCCGTTGTTAAAAAGTATCAAAATCAGGGTTATAATATTGTTCACGCAGATGTTCCTGGATTTAAGGGCAACAATCTTTACGGTCACGAAGTTGTCGTAAAGGCAATTATAGACCAGTTTGTGGGCGATTACAGAGGGAAAAAACGTAAAAAGCTGATCAACGTCTGGACGGGGGTTCCGTATTATAATTCCAACTGGCGCGGAGATTATATCGAACTGAAACGTATTCTTGAGGGTGCAGGCTTTGATGTCAACATTCTGTTCGGTCCCCAGAGCGGAGGTATCGAGGAATGGAAAACCATTCCGAAAGCGGCATTTAATCTTTTGGTGTCGCCTTGGGTGGGACTGGATATTGTCAAGCACCTGGAAGAAAAATACAATCAGCCCTATCTTCATATTCCTGTTTTGCCTGTGGGTGAAGAAGCGACAACGGAATTTTTGCGTAAGGTGGTTGATTTTGCAGGGATCGACAATACCAAGGCGGAAAAATTTATTGCTAAGGAAGCAAAGGAATATTATTCCTTTATCGAACATTTTGCAAAATTCTTTTCCGAATATTGGTTCGGTATTCCGTCAAGATTTGCGACCGTTGCCGATACGACATACGGTATCGCCTATACAAAGTTTCTTGCCGACCAGATCGGTTTTATACCGATCAAGGTGATCATTACGGATAATCCGCCCGAAAAATACCGTGAAAGCATTAACGACCTCTTTCATCATCTCAGTGAGGGTGTTTCGGTTGATGTTGAGTATATCGAGGATGGATACAATATAGAACAATCGCTTGTCAATACAGATTTCGGCAGTTCGATTCCGCTGATTCTCGGAACGGCTTGGGAGGGTGATGCCGCAAGAGCCAAAAAAGCACTTTTGATTCAGGTGAGTACCCCTATCGAAAATGAAGTGATCCTCAACAGAAGCTTTATTGGTTACAAGGGAGCATTGACGTTAATAGAAAGAGTATTTACAAAAGCAGTCGGCGGTTAAGCTTACAAATTGAAAACGGAAAAATTCCGTAAGGGGGAATTGAAAATGTCATATCGCATTGCCGCCGCAAGCACGGATGGCATAGTAGTGAATCAGCATTTCGGTCACGCAGACAGATTTCATATTATAGAGCTTTTGCCCGACAGCGGCGAATATAAATATATAGAAACAAGAGAGGTTGCCCCGTGCTGTAACGGCGGTGACCACGAAGAAAGTGCATTTGACAATGCAATTAAAACGTTATCGGATGTACAGGCGGTATTGGTCAGCAGAATAGGCGACGGTGCGGCGGATTACCTTGAATCAAAAGGTCTGACAGTTTATCAGGCACCGTTTCCGATTGAACCGCTAGTAGAAAAAATCATCAAAGATAAGTTATGGGAGGCAGATAAATGGCAATATCCTACGACGAGTTGACAACCAAACACCCTTGTTTTGCACGGGGTAAAAAAGGAACAACGGGAAGAATTCATCTCCCGACAAGTCCAAGATGTAACATTGAGTGTAAATTCTGCGAGCGTAAAATCAATGATTATGAAAATCGTCCCGGTGTTGCTTCAACAGTGATCACTCCTGATGAAGCGGTTGACGCGGTAAGGCGTTCACTTGAGGTCTGTCCCGATATAACGGTTGCAGGAATCGCAGGACCAGGTGATACACTTGCAACAGACGATGCATTGAATACATTCCGGAGAATTCGCGATGAGTTTCCGAATATCATCAAATGTATGAGTACAAACGGTTTGCTTCTTGCGGAAAAAGCGGAGGAAGTGATCGATGTCGGTATTGATTCCTTGACGGTTACGGTTAATGCGGTTGACCCCGAAATTGAAGCAAAGCTGAATCGGGGAATACTGTACCACGGAAAACACTATACAGGTGTAGAAGCGGCAGAAATACTGATCAAAAATCAGTTGGAGGGTATCCGTAAGGTAAGTGCGGCAGGCATAACCATCAAAGTCAATACCGTATTAGTAATTGGTATCAACGATGAACATATAGAGGAGATCGCCAAAACGGTAAGCGAAGCAGGCGCCTCCATTTACAACATTATTCCCCTGATACCTCAGCACGAGTTAAAGGATTCACCCCGTCCAACCTGTGAACAGATAGACGGAGCGAGAGTAAAAGCACAAAAATACATAGACGTATTCCGTCACTGTCAGCGCTGCCGTGCCGATGCGGTGGGCATACCTGGAGAAAAGGACTACGGTGATCAAATCTATCTGAGAAGAATTTCCCAAAAAGATACCTTCTCACACGGATAATGAATGATATAATTCATAATTCATAATTACCCTGCGGGGAACCGTGAGCGGATTTGCTGACGGAAGGATTTCAATATATTAAGAGAAAAGAGGAAAAAACAATGGCAAAGGAATTAAGACAGATCGCTATTTACGGAAAAGGCGGTATCGGTAAATCGACAACGACACAGAACCTGACAGCAGGTCTGGTGGAACAGGGCAAGAAAGTAATGATCGTGGGCTGTGACCCGAAAGCAGACTCAACAAGACTGCTTCTCGGCGGTCTTGCACAAAAAACCGTTCTTGATACCCTTCGTGAGATCGGTGAGGATATTGACCTTGACGACATCTTAAAAGAGGGCTACAAGGGTACACGCTGCGTTGAATCAGGCGGTCCGGAACCGGGTGTAGGCTGTGCAGGCCGTGGTATTATTACCTCTATCGGACTTCTGGAAAGACTCGGCGCTTATACGGAAGACCTTGACTATGTATTTTATGATGTATTGGGCGACGTTGTCTGCGGCGGTTTCGCAATGCCTATCCGTGAGGGCAAAGCAAAGGAAATTTACATTGTTGCCAGCGGTGAAATGATGGCGCTGTATGCTGCCAACAATATTTCAAAGGGTATTGCACGTTATGCAAAGCAGGGCGGTGTACGTCTGGGCGGTATCATCTGTAACAGCAGAAATGTTGACCGTGAAATTGAACTTGTACGTGCCTTTGCAGAAGAACTCGGTACTCAGTTGATTCATTTTGTTCCAAGAGATAACGAGGTACAGCGTGCCGAGATCCGCAAAAAGACTGTTATCGAGCATAAGCCAGACTGTAATCAGGCTGACGAATACCGTGAGCTTGCGCGCAGAATCGAAGAAAACACACAGTTTGTTATTCCGAAGCCCCTTACACAGGAACGTCTGGAAGAAATCCTCCTTGAATACGGACTTCTCGACGGAATTGAAAATGATTATCGTATCTAAAAAAATACAACCGCTCGAAATTATCGGGCGGTTGATTTATTGCTAGAAAGATTTTGTTTTTGCAAAAGAAGTCGTTTTTTGATAAGGGTGATAAAGCTTTCGGGTGAAGTGACTTTGAGTTTGGCGCCAAAGGAAAGAATCCGTATCAAAAGTTCGGTTTCGTCGCTGCTGTCATAATGTATGGTGATGATATAGTGCAGGTCGTCTATTTTGGCGGCTTCCTTTTCAAAGTGTGAGAAATGAAGCATTACCCGTTCCAGTGCGTTCCGTTCATCCGTAAGCGCAAGGGTAACAGTACACAGATTTCTTTTTTGATTGTTGTGTTTCGGGATATTGCCGTTCAGCGGCTCACAATAGAGGATTCTGCCGATATTGACAGTGGTGTTGTTTTTGGTGCCGCTGGTGATCAAACGAAACTTATCGTCTTTTTCGGAATATTCCAGAAATTCGGGAATGACACTGACTTCGTTCAGCATTCCGCGTTTGTTTTTGATACCGATACGGAGAGGGCGGTGTGATTTTACAGCGCTGAGCACGGTGCGGAAATTTTTGATATAGTGATTATCGTTATAGGGGTCGCCGTCACTGTAGCTGTCAAAGATGGTATAGTCATCCTCGGTAAAGAGCGGTTCAACATTGTCAAGTCCGTCAATTCTGACATCAAACAGCTTGATTCGTTTATCAAGAAGAATCGCTTTCAGCCACATTTTTTCCAATGTTGACGGAGGAATTGTCGGGATATGCTGTATCGGTGTGGAGCCGTCAGGTTGGAGAAGTGTCCACTTTTGTTTTTTGAGAGCAGGCTCTATGGCAAGCAGACTCTCCGAAAAGGCATATTTTTCTGCAATATGACGAATGTCTTTATCGGTAATACTGCCGTTCACAGCTTTTTCAAGAATTTTTGAAACACACAAATAATAAGCACCGTAAATTTCACTGAATATCAAGTCTGTTCCCCTCCCTTATCGTTAATGCCGTACATCTCATACATTTCGTTAAGGTCGCTTAAAAACTGTCGTTGAAGCACGGGATTGGAAAAATAAATGTCGGTGATTCTGCATATGAAGGTTCTGATCCAAGGAACCAGTTCACTAGAATCAAACACGTCGGCAGAAAATTCGGCGGTAGTTTCATCGATCCGTCTGACCGTGCCGCAGCGTTTTTCACGTTCAAGACGGTTAAAAATATAGTCCTCGTATTGATCAAAATGTATGGTGAATCTTACGTGTTCCATTCTGCCGCTGCCGCCCTCGGTACTGACACCCCACATATTTTTTTGCACCTTTTTCAGTGTTTCCCGAAGTATTTCATAGTCTTTGGCTGTATCGGATTCTTCTATGTTTAAAATGTAATCAAGGCGAAAGGCTTTAATGCGTTTAGTTCTTCTTGTATATACCATCAGGTATTGTCTGCCGCTTTGTACACTGATAAACACATTCAGCGGAACAAGATGGGTGTAGAGATTTTTTCTTCCTTTGCGGCTGATACTCGTCAAGGAGATCTCATTTTTGTTTTTCATCGCCAGAAAAGCTTTCAGTAAAATTTCACTGTCGGTCGTCTGATTGATATAGTGATGTTTGAATGTGAATATATTACTCTGTTCGCCTGTTCTGTCAAGCAAAAAAGAACCGATCACACCGCAGGGAGCAATTTCGGAATAAAAATTCAGTGCGTCACGGCAGTGACAGTGAAGGCTTTCGGTACGTTTGTAAAGAACTTTTTTGCCCAATTTTTCAGAGGTGACAAGACCGAGAGCAGCGTATTCCTTTAGTTTCTTGCGAACGGTGGATTCGTCAAAGGTTCGTGAACCGTCAAATTCGGAAAGATAATCTCTGTCTGCAATATCGGTGATCTGACCGGCTGTTAGTGAAATATTTTCATCATATAGAATATCAAACAGAATAAAATGCAGCGATATATCGCCGTCAGTAAAACTTTTGGCTTTCCAAGCCTTGTAAAGCGGATTATGATGGGTTTTGCGGCTGTCAATAGAGATAAAAACATTTTTGCCGTCCGAAGTTTGATGAAAGCCGATATAATCCTCAAACCAGCTTTCAAGCCGTCGTCTTTCGTCATCATAGGAACGTCCGCTTTTTTTGTTGTACTCGTCACGGCTCTTAAATCCGTAAACATAAAATTCACGCATATAATCTCTGATTTTATCAAAATTTTTAATAAGTTCCTTATATGCCATTTTTCCACCGCCGTTTTCTTTATTATACAACCGCCCGAAAAATTTGTAAAGGAAGGAACCGATCAATAAAATCTTGACGAAATCTTTACTGTTTTCTTTACCGTTTTCTTTACTTTTAGGTGTATAATAAAGTTACAGCACAAAGGAGGTATTTTATATGGAGTATGTTCTTACAACAAACGGACTTTGCAAAAAATATAAAAAGTCAAAAGCACTTGACGATCTTACAATGAATGTTCCGAAAGGCTCTATCTACGGCTTTGTCGGAAGAAACGGTGCAGGCAAAACAACACTGATACGTGTCATATGCGGTTTGCAGTACCCGAATGACGGTGAATTTACTTTGTACGGCGTTAAGAATACAGACAGAAAGATAGACAAGTCCCGTCAGAGAATGGGTGCAGTCGTTGAAACACCGTCAATTTATTTGGATATGACTGCCGCAAAAAATCTTGAACATCAATGCAGAATCATAGGTGTTCCGTCGTTTGATTGTGTGTATGAACTTTTACAGCTTGTAGGTCTTGAAGATACAGGGAGAAAAAAGGTGAAAAATTTCTCTCTCGGTATGCGTCAAAGACTGAGTATCGCAATGGCTTTGGTGGGCAATCCCGATTTTCTTGTTCTCGACGAACCTATTAACGGTCTTGATCCTCAGGGAATTATTGAAACCCGTGAGTTGATTTTAAAGCTGAATCGTGAACGTGGAACAACGATCCTGATTTCAAGTCATATTCTTGATGAACTTTCCCGTCTGGCAACCCATTTCGGATTTATTCATAACGGTCATATGGTAAAGGAATTGAGTGCGGAAGAACTGGAAAATGCCTGTCGGAAATGCATACATATCAAAGTCAGCGACACCAAAATTCTTGCTTCGGTGCTTGATGAAATGAACGTGGAATATAAGATCATCTCCGAAGATACAGCGGATATTTATGCCAATATAAAGGTTACACCTCTTGTTCTTGCGCTTGACAAACAAGGCTGCGAGGTCATCACAATGAATCAACAGGACGAAAGCCTTGAAAGTTATTTTATCAGTCTTGTGGGAGGAAAAGAAAATGAGTAAACTTTTATCATCAATGTTTAACCGTTTGGTAAAATGGTCAATGTTCTGGTTTGTGACAGTCATTTTTGCTTTGATCAGTGTTTTGGAGGTGTTGCAGAAAAAGCATATGAATCAAGATTTTGCCAATCTGATCTTTGATTTTACAAACTTTCTGCCCATTGCGGTAATCGCCGCCGCAGGAATCTTTATCAGCAAGGATTATGCCAACAATACCATACGAAACAAAATTATCGTGGGACACAAAAGAAGCAGTATCTATATTGCAAACTGGATATTGTCCGCCTGTATATCCATTATATTTTTTCTTGCCCTGACAGCGACCGCCGCCGTGCTTGGATTAACAATGCTGCGCACACAACAGGTTTCTTATAATGCCTTGCTAGTCAACTGGCTGATAGGCTTGCTGGTTATGCTGGTACATTCATCTATTGTAACATTTATCTGTATGCTGGGGAAAGGTTCGTCCTCGGTTTTGTTGGCAATATTAGTTCATTTTCTGACATTGATAATGGTGACGATCGCACAGCTTTTTGAAATGTTCAACAATAACAAGGTCAGTAAATTCCTTTTGGAATTTTTTCCCACAAACGTGATTTTTAAACTGAACACATATGAGATCATTGACAATGCAGCTTTGGCAGCGATCTATCTGACAGTCATCATTGCTGCGGTGACGCTGCTCGGTGTGTACATATTTAACAGAACGGATATAAAATAAGGGTGTGAAACAGTGGAAACAACGGTTGTTTTGATAGTGATAACAGCGATCCTTGCCATTTTGGTGATCGGGCTGACAATCAAACTTTGTCTTATGCGTAAGGCAGTACGTGAGATTCGTGAGCAGTTTGCGAAAAGACTGGATGAGGATACCAATTCGCTGATCTATCTTTCCAGCCGTGACAAAGCAATATGTGAACTTGCCGACCATATCAATACAGAACTGAAAAAGCTTCATTTGGCAAAAGTAAAGTATCAACAGGGCGATTTGGAATTGAAAACTGCCGTTACCAACATATCCCACGATTTGCGGACACCGCTGACATCCATTTACGGTTATCTTGACCTTTTGGAAAATGAGGAGCAAAGCGAAACCGTTCACAAGTACCTGTCACTTGTCAAGAATCGTACAGACGCTTTGAAATCGCTTACCGAGGAACTTTTTAAATATTCGCTCAGTGTGTCCGAACAAACGCCGAATTTTGAAACCGTTGATGTATGCAGTATGATCGAACAGACAATGCTTTCGTTTTACAGCGTATTCCAACAAAGCAACATTACTCCCGAAATAGAGCTGCCGGAAGTTCCCGTTTACCGCACCCTGGATAAAGCAATGCTGAGCAGGATCATATCAAATATTGTCAGTAATGCGGTCAAATACAGTGACGGTGATTTTTCTGTATCAATGAACGACAAAGGAGAAATCACCTTTTCTAATACCGCAAAAAACCTTGATACTGTTTCCGTTGGGAAACTGTTCGACAGATTTTATACCGTACAAACAAGCAGAAATGCAACAGGATTGGGATTATCCATTGCCAAATATCTCACAGAACTTATGCACGGCAGTATCAAAGCCGATTATCAAGATCATCGACTGTATATTATCCTTGCTTTTACCCGATAAAAATATACTATTGGTATAAAATACAAACAGTATATTTTTCTTGTTTGACATATGTTAATTCTTTGGGTATCATTGTAGTAATCGTAATCCATTTTATTGATAGGGAGATTTTATGGAAATCAATAGTGAGAGATTAGTTTTAGCACCGCTTGGTACCCAATATTTTAAAACGACTTTGGGATATTCTACTGATTTGGAAAATACAAAATATATGGTTTTTCTGCCGCTGGAGAATCGGGAGGAAGTCCGGCAATTTCTTGAGAATGCCGAAAAAGAGATGAAAAAAGATCACCCGACTTATTATGAATTTGCAATAATACTGAATCATCAGCATATCGGTGCGGTAAGCGTTTATTTTGACGATTCGCCTGAATGTGGAGAACTGGGATGGATCTTAGCGAAAGAATATTGGGGAAACGGCTATGTTTGCGAAGCGGCAAAAGCAATCGTAAAATACTTTGCGGAAGAAATGAACATCAACCATTTTATTGCCCATTGCGACAGTGAAAATTACGCTTCAAGACGAGTAATGGAAAAATTGGGAATGCATTTTGTCAGACAGTACGGCGGAAGAAAAAACCGCAGTTCCGACGAAATGCGAGAAGAATGTTTGTATGAACTGATGATCGGAGAGTGAAACAATATGAATAAAATAATGACAGTGAATAACAAGAAATATACCATCCAAAAGCTTTTGGGACACGGTAAAGGCGGCTATTCTTATCTGGCGGAACAGGACGGAAAACAGTATGTGTTAAAGCAAATACATCACGAACCCTGCGATTATTATTCATTCGGCAATAAAATCGAAGCGGAAAAGAACGACTATGCCCGCTTGTTAAAAGCAGGTCTGAGAATTCCGACAATGTTTGATATAGATATCGAAAACGAACGGATATTGAAGGAATATATACAAGGTCAAACCATTTATGAGCTTGTCAAAAATGACAATATATCTGAAACATTTCTGGAACAAATAAGAAGAATGGCGGAACAGGCAAAAAGTGCAGGTTTGAACATTAATCAAAAATAACTCCCTGCCGGTTTATCGACAGGGAGTTAGAAAATGATTTGTTTTATTGATCAGTCAACGATTACTTCGCCTTCAACAGCACCTGCGATAGAAGCTGCATTTGCCTCATCGGTATCAATGTGCATTGCAGGAGCAAATTTCGGGCTGACTCTGATCACAACATCGTCAAATATCAGCTTTCTGCCCTCGCCGCCTACGGCAACCTTGACGATTTGTTTTTCCTTTACACCGAACTTTTCTGCTGTTTCGGGGTCAAGATGAATGTGTCTTTTTGCAGCGATCACACCTTCTGCAATTTCTATCTCACCCTGAGGACCTACCAGCTTGCAGCCGGGGGTTCCTGCGATGTCGCCGGACTCTCTTACGGGAGCAGCAATGCCAAGCTTGCGAGCCTCTGTCAGCGATACTTCTACTTGATCTGCGGTACGAACGGGACCGAGAATAGAAGCAGCCATTTCACCTTTGGGACCTACAATGGTAACTTTTTCTTGACAGGCAAACTGACCGGGCTGAGAAAGGTCTTTTTTCTTTGTCAGTTCTGCACCCTTGCCGAAAAGGATTTCCAGTGTTTCCTGTGTAACGTGAACGTGACGGGCAGATGTTTCAACAAGAATATTCATTTTTATACTCCAATCTCTGTATTTTTCATACAGTAAAAATTTCATTACAAGATAATTTTACAACTGTTTTTACAAAATGTAAAGCGAAATTTAAAGATTTGTTGTAGCTGTCATAAAAATCCGCCTGATGTATCGCTGAATCAAATACATCAGGCGGATTTGAAAATCACTTCTGTCAGCAGAGTCGCTTACGGTTCCCCGTAGGGCAGAAGAAAAGAATAATGAATAGTGAATAATCTTTATACAGCTTACGGCTGCATAATTTCTTCCGTATCCCCGCAGGGCAATTATGCATTATGAATTATGAATTAATCATAGGTATGGTCGCAGATTTCTTTGATTTTTTGCTGTAAAGTCAGAAAGTCTTCAAAGGCGGCAGGTTTGTTGGCAGGATTACGGAGGAGAGCGGCAGGGTGGAGAATCGGCATCATTAAAACACCGTTCTTTTCAAAGAATTGTCCGTGTTCCTTTGTGATTTTGATGTCGGGCTTGATGATTTTGGCGGCGGCAATTCTGCCCAGACAGACAACGATTTTTGGACGAAGGATCGCAAACTGCCTGCGAAGCCATTTAATGCACTGCTCCTGTTCTTCGGGGAGAGGGTCACGGTTTTTCGGCGGTCGGCATTTTACAATGTTGGCAATGTAGATGTTTTTGCTGCGGTCAAGGTCAACGGACGCCAACATTTTGTCAAGAAGCTGTCCTCCGCGTCCTACAAAGGGTTCTCCCTGCAAATCCTCGTTTTCGCCCGGACCTTCACCGATAAACATTACTTCGGCATCGTCAACGCCGACACCAAAAACAACGTTGGTGCGTGTTTCGCACAGACCGCAGTTTTTACATTCAAGACATTCTTTTTTCAGTTTTTCAAATTCTTCGTTTTTATCGGACATCTTTTTTTCCTCCCGAATTTTGATTGTTGTACTTATTTTAACATATTCCGTGGTAACAAACAATACAATTCTTCATTTTCAGACTCAAACAATAGGGGATTTGAGGGAATCAATTTATCCTATCTTTGATTTATCTTGAAAAGGCGATGATCAAATACGTGAGCCAGAAAATATGAAAGGCATTGATCAGCATATAATAGACTAAGATAATATTTAAAAGGATTTTTGTGACTTTCGGATGTTTGGGGCTGCTCATACAGAACCGAACGTGAAGATAGGTGAGAAGCATCAGCGGAACAATACATTTCAGCACAAAGCCCCACGGCGTATTGATCGGGGTATTCATAACAGGATTGGCTTCAACGAAAAGACCGCTTGAAAGAAGTATCAGCGTGAAAATATAGTCCGTAACATTCAAAATATACAGAGTAAACAAATGTGCGTCATATTCGTTTCGTGCGGAAAAAAGTGTAAGAATTTTCTTCATACATTATCCTTTCGTGTTATCAAAAATATTATAATATCCGACAAAATAAGTTGACAAAACAAAGCCTTCTGTTGTACAATTAATCTGTATTTTTTTAATTCGGAGGGTTGCGATAATGGAGAAAAAACCATTTATTACAAAAGAACAGGCAGAAAGTATTATAGAGAAGTTCCCTACCCCTTTTCATATCTATGACGAAAAAGGGATCCGTGAAAATGCAAGAAAGCTGAAACAGGCTTTTGCGTGGAACGAGGGATTTAAGGAGTATTTTGCGGTAAAGGCGACGCCTAACCCGACGATCCTCAAAATTCTGAAAGAGGAAGGCTGCGGTACGGACTGCTCGTCCTATGCGGAGCTTCTGATGAGCGAAAAGTGCGGATTTAAAAACCCCAATATTATGTTTTCTTCCAACGATACGCCGGAAGAAGAATTCAGGTATGCCAAAGAAATCGGCGCCATCATCAATCTTGATGATATTACACATATTGAAGCACTCAAAAAGGTCGGTATTCCCGAAACGGTTTGCTGCCGTTTCAATCCGGGCGGAAAGTTTTCGATTTCCACCACCATTATGGATAATCCGGGCGACGCAAAATATGGTATGACAAGAGAACAGATCAAGGACGCTTTTCTTCAACTGAAAGCTCTTGGAGTAAAAGAGTTTGGTATCCACTCATTCCTGGCAAGCAATACCGTGTCCAACGAATACTATCCGACACTTTCAAAGATTCTTTTTAAGCTTGCTGTTGAGCTGAAGGAAGAAACAGGTGTACATATCGGATTTATTAACCTTTCGGGCGGCGTGGGTGTTCCTTATACACCCGATAAAGAGCCGAACGATATTCTTGTTATCGGAGAAGGTGTACATCAGGCATTTGATGAAATTCTCGTTCCGGCAGGAATGGGCGACATTAAAATTTTTACGGAGCTTGGACGTTTTATGCTTGCTCCTTACGGTCATCTTGTCACAAAGGCTATCCACGAAAAGCATATTTACAAGGAATATATCGGAGTTGACGCTTGTGCCGTTAATCTGATGCGTCCTGCAATGTACGGTGCCTATCACCATATCACGGTTCTGGGCAAGGAACACGAGCCTTGCGACCACACATATGACGTGACAGGCTCACTTTGCGAAAACAACGATAAGTTTGCGATTGACCGCAAACTACCGAAAATCGATATGGGTGATATACTGGTCATTCACGATGCAGGCGCTCACGGCTTTGCAATGGGCTATAACTATAACGGTAAACTGAAATCTGCGGAACTTCTTTTAAGAGAGGACGGTTCCATTCTTGAAATTCGCCGTGCGGAAACAATTGATGATTATTTCGCCACCTTGGAAAATTATTGGGATCTGATCTGATTGGGAAATCCGGATGCATTTGTTCAAAGTTGCGCTGCGAAATCGATTTGTGATAAACGCAATTGATTTTTGCCGCCAATATCAATTATATGATAGCAATATTTCGTTTATGTGTGTTGTTTTTGATAAAAAATTCATTAATGATTGGTTGATTTTTTGGTTGAAAGAGAAGTAATAATCTTTTATAATTACTAATATAAGCAAGACCATTTCATTAAAATAATGATTGCATTTTCGTCTGAAATGTTATATGATAGTCTTTGTCCGACTTGTTCGGATAAAAATAAAATCATTCAAACGGAGGTATTATTATGCAGCTACTCAAAAAATGCTTGGCAGAACTCGTAGGAACGTTTGTATTGGTGCTTTTCGGCTGCGGTACGGCGTGTGCGGTAGGCTGTAACGGCAACATCGGTGATGCGGCTTACTTTATGACAGCGCTTGCATTCGGTCTTGTAATCGTTGCAATGGCTTACTCTATCGGAAACGTTTCGGGTTGTCATATTAACCCTGCTGTTTCCATCGCAATGCTTGTAAGCAAAAAAATGACAGTGAAGGAGTTTTTCGCTTACATATGCTCACAGTTTATCGGTGCGATTCTTGGCGGTGCAATGCTTCTTGCCATTTTCCCCGCAAGCACCGGTTACGGTTCCAATGCGCTTTATCAGGATAATATTGCGGCTTCGCTTTTGATTGAGATTATTCTCACATTTGTGTTTGTCCTCGCAATCCTCGGCGTGACCTCAAAGGTTGAAAACGGAACTGTTGCAGGTATCGTGATCGGTCTTACTCTCACGCTTGTCCACATTTTCGGCATTCACTTCACAGGAACATCCGTTAACCCTGCAAGAAGCTTCGGTCCTGCTATTTTCGCAGGCGGCGATGCTTTTGCTAATGTATGGGTATTTATTCTTGCTCCGTTGGTAGGCGGCGTTCTGGCGGCTCTTATCTACAATTTCCTTGACGGAAACAAGGAGGAGCCTGTTCTTGAGGCTTCAAAGTCCAATGCCGACAGCAAGAAATCTTCTTCCAAAAAGAAAAAGTAATTGATTGGTTTTATCTAAATATTGAAGGCACTGAAATCAATTTTGATTTCGGTGCTTTTGATATATAAAGGAGCGTTTAAAATGAGAAGAAAAGACCGTGAAATCGACAGAAAAGAAGCATTGGAGATCGTTGATCAATGCCGTTATGCGGTTCTTTCAATGGCAACTGTCAGCGGTGAACCTTATGCTGTGCCGCTGTCAACGGTAAGGATCGGCAACAATCTGTATTTTCATTGTGCAATCACCGGAAAAAAGCTTGACATACTGACAGAAAATCCGAATGTCTGTGTGGTATGTGTAGGCGATACCAAACAGGTCAATACTAAATTTACTGTTGAGTATGAATCGGCAATTATATTCGGACAGGCGGAGAGAATTACTTATTCCGAAGAAAAGACAGAGGTTCTTCGCCATCTTTGCGAACGCCACAGCCCCGGTAATATGTCGCACTTTGAAGAAGCGGTTTCCCAGAGCCTTCACAGAACCGACATATGGAAAATCAGTATTGATGAAATAACGGGCAAAAGAAGAAAATTGATGAAAAATCCTGAATAAATTTGTGAACTAGATTAGGAGATCGACTTGACAAAATGAATTTGTTGTATTAAAATATCAGTTAAATAAACCTAACTTTAGGAGAGAATGGATTATGTATAAGACAACAGCGAAAATTGACGGAATGATGTGCGGAATGTGTGAGTCACACGTAAATGATGCGGTAAGAAACGCGTTTAAGGTAAAAAAAGTGACATCTTCTCATTCAACAGGCATTACGGAAATTATCTCGGAGGACGAAATTCCTCGCGACAAGCTCACAAATGTCATCGATAAAACAGGCTACAAGCTTTTGTCCCTCGACAGCGAGCCTTACGAAAAAAAAGGGTTTCATCTTTTCGGAAAAAAATAATGCAGTGCAAAAATTCCACCCGAATTTTGATAGAATTCGGGTGGAATTTTTTTAATTTTTGAAATAAAAAAGATTGATAATTGTTTTTAAATGTAATAAAATGGTATATGATACAGGAAGTTTTAGGGTATGATTTTATCACAACAGAAAGGCAGTGTGAAAATCATATGATTTCAACAGAAACCATAACAGCCGCCCAAAAGGGTGATAAATCGGCTGTTAACGAAATTTTGATCGAATGTCAGAACGAGGCATTCACGATCGCAATGTCATTCGTACACAATGAGCAGGACGCGCAGGATATTGTTCAGGAAGCCTTTATCCATCTTTTCAAAAAGATCGAAACTTTGCGGTCTCCCGAAGCGTTTCACGCCTGGTTTAAGGTTATTATTGTGAACGAATGTAAAACTTTTTTCAAAAAGAAAAAGCCTGATACGGTTTATGCCGAGGATATGGAGGATTTTTCAGAGGTTTTTAATACGACCAAAGGCGACTATACCGAGATCCTGCCGCTTGAAAATATCGACAGAAAGGCGACAAGCAAAATTGTATTTGATATTGTCGATCATCTGCCCGAAAAATGCAAAACGGTAGTGATAATGCGTTATTATGCCGATATGTCGCTTTTGGAGATCGCGGAACAGCTTGAGATCAGTATCAACACAGTCAAAAGCAGACTGAGCTATGCAAGGGGAAAGATCGAAAGCAGTGTCAAAGCCTATGAAAAGCAAGGCATTAAGCTCTACACAAGCGACTTCTTTGAAAATCTCGGTGACATCATTAGTGCTATGGCAAGAGAAAATGAAGCGCCGAAGCAGGTCAAGGAGGCATTGCAGTCCAAAATTGATTCCTATTCCAATATGGCAAAT
>CADCRH010000055.1 GCA_902803805.1 uncultured Ruminococcus sp. | reverse complement strand
ATTGATCTTGAAGCCAATGCCCCAGATGGATTCGATATAGTCTTTGCCGCCGACAGTACGAAGTTTTTTGCGGAGGTTGCTGATATGCTGTTTCAGTGAGGAATCGGTGCAGTCGGGTGTGTCAAAGCTGATCGTTTCAAGGATAATACTTTTTGATACTGCCTGCCCGTTGTTCAGCATTAAACATTTTAAAATGGCATATTCAGTTTTGGTCAGCTTGACGGAAATATCGGACACTTTAAAATCGTGTGATCCGGTATCAAGACACAGATCTCCTAACGTAATGATATGAGACGGATGGTCGTTTGACCGGCGCAGCTGAACGGTGATCCGTGCCAAAAGCTCTTTAATATCAAACGGCTTTGTCATATAGTCTGCGGCACCGTTCAGGAGCACACTCACTTTATTTTCGATCTCTATTTTTGCACTGACCACGATGACGGGAATATGCCGGATATGCGGCAGAAGCATTTCTCCCGAAAGTCCCGGAAGCATAAGGTCGAGAAGAACAAGGTCGGGCGTACGGCGTTCCAGAAGATACAGCGCTTCGGTACCCGAATAGGCTCTTATCACCCCATATCCCTCCCGTCGGAGAATTTCTTCAAGCATATTTCCAATATAAACATCATCATCAATTACAGCTATTGTTTTCATTCAATACTCCTTTGGTTTTTATTTAATAATACCATAAAAAACAACAAAATAAAACAGTTGGTATTTCAATTTTACCAACTGTTTTATTACTTTTTGTATAATTATACTTTTCGTATCATCAATTTAAAAACTGCCAATGAATTACAACAGCCAAAATGTATAAAGCTGCCAATAAATGATATTGTAGATTCCGGCAGCGGTCATCAATATGGTAATACCGTTATAGATTCTGCGTCTGACAGACATTGGATTCCTGCCGATTCTGATACAGCCTGTCACGAGCACCAATATCATTATTGCTGCCAGCACTAAATAACAGATCGACCATATGCGATACCCGTTGATACTCCACATCTCATTCATCAGACTGTCAGCACAAGGAACCAACAGCAAAAGTGAACCTATGATCAACAGGCTGCTTACCGCACTCCATTTTCCCATCAAAATCGTGTTGTCTTGTTTTTTGATCTTTCTAACAACCATTCTGACGAACTTGACCAACAGACTGAGAACCGCAAATATCAGCGCAGCGCCCCATAATAGGATCGGGATATACATTGCTGCAATGTCACCGCTGCTCAGTACAATAAAGTCCGCTTCAACCGCATCGATCCTGTCTATCTGATCGGTCGTCTGACGGTCACACAGATAATTGGAAAACATTTCTTCCCTTACATCTGCCACAGAACCCAGTGACAGAAGTTTGAACGGTCCGTTCAATACGGTCGGCAGTATCAATACCTTCCCGTTGACCCCTTCGTGTTGATCAACGGCAGGTTCCGTCATTATCAGCTTGACCATATCATTGCAAAAATTTCTTTCTCCTATCTGATTTGTCATCACGACCATACCCACACCGGTTTCGGAGTCAAACTGTAATTGGCTGCTGCAAGAAGACGTATTTCCTCCGTGTCCGATTACATTTTCGCCATATTCCGACTGCCAGAATCCGTGACAGATAACAGGAATATCCGTATCACCGAGATAATGCGTTGTTGTAAACAATTCCTGATACGTCGCTTTATCCTGAAAAAGAATCGTTTCCGGGTCTGCCAAAGCCTGTGCATAGGTCGTCAAATCAGCAATATCAGAGGTACACATTCCCGCAGGATAGGCAAGAATATAACGGTAACAATCCCCTGCACTTTCACCGTCACGAGTATAGCCTTTCAGAATTTTGCGGTTTTCCGCTACTTCCGGATCATCACTCAAATCGGGATACAGTGCTGAATGCTGCATATGGAGCGGTTCAAAAATGTGTTGATGTACATAATCGGCATACGGTTCCCCACTGATACATTCAATCACATATCCTGCAAGAGCTGCTCCCCAGTTACTGTAAGCGACCGTCAATCCGGGTTCAAAAGCCTGGTTCGGCTGATAGGTCTTCAGGAATTCTCCAAGCGGTATGATCGCATTGGCATCCGGTGTTTCCAATTCAAACATCAATTCTTCAAATCCGGCTGTATGGTTCATCAGGTGCAGCATTGTGATCGGTTTATCATAGTGCAGATGTGTCAGAAATCCTTCCGGAAGATAATCCCGTATATCTCTGTTCAGATCAAGTTTTCCCTGTTCTTTCAGCTGCATCGCACTGACCCATATCAGCGTTTTGCTGATACTGCCCCAATCGAGCACCTGCCCTTTTTCCAGTTTGATATTCTGCTCCTTGTCTGCATAGCCAAAAGTGTCCGTATAAATGATACCGTTACGATCAAACACAGCAACTGCCATACCGGCGGATGTTTCCGTATGTTCGTTCCAATAGTCTGTAATGATCTTCTTTACTTCCTCGTGTATCAGTTTCTCAGATGGTGTTTCCTGCGAACCTGCTGCACTGACAAAACCGGAACACATCGACAACACCATACCAACTGTCAGAAGGCAGAGCAGAAATCTGGTGCAGAATCCTGTCCGATGATATGTTTTCGATATTGATTTCATAAAAATCTCCCTTATTTTATCGTTTTATTGATACGCTATCAAGTATGCCGCCTCGGGAGAAATCGGAAATTCCTCTGTAAAAATCCGCCAGTCCGTTATGTCATTTACCGTGAAGTCAGCTTCCCAGCCCTCACGGATACCGTCGATCCAGTACGGATCCTGTATCAGTCTTGCACGGAAAGTATCATCGTGAAAGCCCAAAAGTTCAAACCAAATATGTTCTTTTTGGTTGTCATTATCGTCATTACGGTATTGTTCGTCGATCGCAAGACCAATTTTGATCAAAACGTTTGTCATTCCGTTTTCAAAGGCTTTTTTCACTAATCCGAAACGTTCACGGGCAAGCGCTTTCATCCGGTCGGTTTCCTGATTGCTCAGAAACAAAAGGGGATTATCGCCCCATTGACCGTCATAGTCGGTTATCTTGCTGATCACCTTGTTTTCTTCATCTTGTTCATTTTTGTAGATAAATATGAGTGATGTTTTTGTGTTGTGTCCGTTTTCTCTGTCATTAAGACCGCCAAGTTTCAAATTTTTGTAATACTTTAACCCTTCTGTCCACGGGCGTGTTGTGACAACGAGTGGCATATCACCGGTGAGCTTTCCGATATAAAAGCCCTCGGTATCATCGGGTGAGGTTTGTTTGTTGATCATCATACTGGCAAGGTGAGAGATAAGCTCATAATGACGATCGATATTTTCCCTGTTTGACTGCAATATCTCCAGTTCGGAAAGTCCGCAGCGGCATAAGCCGTGAGTATGAAGCCAAATATCGGTACCTTTTCCGCTGACTGCCTGAACCGTATAAAGGGAATCGGGTGACGGAAGAATACGGGATTCTGCCGCCATTTTTACCCATCGGGGACTTAACAGCTTTTCCGCACTTTCATCATAAATGCCGACCATATCGGGTACGAGCGCCACTGCAAGCTTTAACTGCAAATGATAGGATCGTTGGCTGTCAGCCTTGAACGGCATAAAAACAGTCACTGCTTCTTCCCTGTTTTTCAGAGCACTCAATTCCTCGTCGGAAAAGAACTGTTCTTTAATGCGTATATCGGGAACCTCAAATTTTTCGGGATAAAATGCGATCCTGTACTCCTCGCCGTCATAGTCGATCACTGCCTGTCCCGGTGTATCGCTGCTCAGCATATGGCAGGTTTTTACGGTTACTCCGTCAACAGATGATATTCTGTCAAAGATCGTTTCATTGATCACTTCTTCGGCACTGTTGCAGGGAATGATCATATAGGACTGCTCTTCCCAGTATTCAAGCGGTTTTGCTTGGATATTGTCAGAATTTGATTTTTGAAAAATACCCATAATAGTCTCCTCTTTATTTTTATTTTAATTATATATCGAAAAATTGTTCGTGTCAATCATCATTATATCATTATACTTTTAGTATAATACTGTATGTATAAAAAATCAGTCAGCACTTTTTGGGTACTGACCGATTTTTTTGATTATTTAAAGTATGCTGCGCCGCTTTCAAAGATTTTCTGGTCTTTTTCAAACGGAACATTAAAGTAGAGGTTGTCACCCTTACGCTCGGAGTGTCCCATTTTGCCGAGAACACGTCCGTCGGGGCTGGTAATACCCTCGATCGCACAAACGGAACCGTTCGGGTTGTACTCAATATCGCCTGCAACATTGCCGTTCGGGTCAACGTACTGTGTGGCGATCTGTCCGTTCGCGATCAGCGTTTTCAGAACGTCATCATTGGCAACGAATCTGCCCTCGCCGTGCGAGATCGGCACCGCGAAAACATCGCCGGCATTCACGCTTGAAAACCACGGTGATTTTGTGGAAGTCACTCTTGTATAAGCCATTCTGGAAATATGCCTGCCGACCGTGTTAAAGGTCAATGTCGGGTCATTTTCTTTCAAGTCGGTGATCTCGCCGTAAGGTACCAGACCAAGTTTGATGAGTGCCTGGAAACCGTTGCAGATACCGAGCATCAGACCATCACGCTTTTTCAGGAGTGTGTTGACTGCTTCCGATACTCTCGGATTACGGAAGGTCGTTGCAATGAATTTACCCGAACCGTCGGGTTCGTCACCGCCTGAGAAACCGCCCGGCAGCATTATCATCTGTGACTGCTCGATCAGCTTCACCATTTCGTCGATCGTTTCCTCAATCGCGTGCGGCGTCAGGTTTCTGACGATCAGAAGCTGCGGCTCTGCTCCTGCTTTGCGGAATGCCCTTGCGGTATCGACCTCACAGTTGGTACCGGGGAACACCGGAATGAATACCTTTGGTTTTGCCGTTTTGATGACGGGTGAGGAAGTATTTCTTTCGCTGTAAAGCGGCACTTCCGTCTTATTTTCGGGACAAGCGGCTTTTGTCGGGAATACGCCCTCCAGTTTGCCTGTCCATTCTGTGATAAGTTCGTCAATATCGAGTGCCGTACCGTTGACGGTGATTTTTTCGTCATCGGTTGTTGTTCCAAGTTCGTAGAACAATACGGATGAGTCAAGCTGTACACCGTCTGCCAGCTCCACAACAAGTGAACCGCTCAAAGGTGCAAATAGTTCATCATTGGTAAGTTCCTTAGCGAACTTGAAACCTATTCGATTGCCGAATGACATTCTTGCAACAGCAGCCGCCGCACCGCCCTCACGAACGACGGAAGCGGCAAGCACTTTGCCGTTATGAATGAGTTCATATACGGTCTGATACATTGTTTTCAGCTTTTCCCAGTCGGGGAGAAGCGTTTCTTTCTCTTCGGGAACGGGAATATAGATAACTTTTGAACCGCTCTTTTTGAATTCTGCGGAAATGGTCTTGGATGCTTTTGTCATTGCGACCGCAAAGCTGACAAGCGTTGGCGGTACATCCAGATTTTCAAACGAACCCGACATACTGTCCTTGCCGCCGATGGAAGGAAGTCCGAGCTTGATCTGTGCAACGAGTGAACCGAGCAATGCTGCGGCAGGCTTGCCCCAACGCTGCGGAACATCGTGCAGACGCTCAAAATACTCCTGGAACGTCAGTCTTGCCGTTAACGGGTTTGCACCGATCGCAAGAAGCTTTGACAGAGATTCCACAACAGCATAAGCCGAGCCGTGGAACGGGCTCCATCTGGAAACACCCGGAATATAGCCGTATGACATTGCCGTAGCGTCGTCCGTTTCGCCCTCTAAAAGCGGGATTTTCGCCGCCATTGCTTCTTCGGGTGTGAGCTGTGTCACACCGCCGAACGGCATAAGAACAGTTGACGCACCGATACTGGCATCGAATCTTTCGCAAAGTCCTTTCTGCGAACAAACTTCCAGTCTTGAAAGGTTCGCTTTGAAAGCTTCTGCGGCATTTTTGTCACGGAGAATCTCAGGTGCAAGTCTGCGGTAGCATTGATTCGGGTCGGGAGCGGTGATATAGGCATCGGCAACCTGCGTTACGCCGTTCGTATTCAGGAACTCACGGCTCAGGTCAACGATCACTTTTCCTCTCCACTGCATTGTCAGTCTGGGATTTTCGGTAACGACTGCAACGGCAGTTGCTTCAAGGTTTTCCTTGTCGGCTTCGGCTATGAATTTATCAACATCGGCAGGATCGAGAACAACAGCCATTCTTTCCTGCGATTCGGAAATGGCAAGTTCTGTGCCGTCCAGTCCGTCATATTTTTTGGTTACTTTATCAAGGTCAACGGTCAGACCGTCGGCAAGCTCACCGATCGCAACACACACACCGCCTGCACCAAAGTCATTGCAGCGTTTGATCATTGTAGAAACGGTTTTATTTCTGAACAATCTTTGAATTTTACGCTCTGTCGGCGGATTACCTTTCTGCACTTCTGCACCGCAGGTTTCAATGGAATCCATCGTATGAGCCTTTGACGAGCCTGTTGCGCCGCCGCAGCCGTCACGTCCCGTTCTGCCGCCGAGGAGAACGATAACATCATCGGGAGCAGGAACATCACGGACAACATTTTCTTTCGGAGAAGCGCCGATCACCGCACCGATCTCCAGTCTTTTTGCCACATAGCCGCTGTCGTAAAGTTCCGTTACCTGACCGGTTGCCAGACCGATCTGGTTGCCGTAGGAGCTGTAGCCGGCAGCCGCACCCGTTGTGATTTTGCGTGAAGGAAGTTTACCCTCCATTGTTTTTTCAAACGGCACGGTCGGGTCGCCTGAACCTGTGACACGCATTGCCTGATATACATAAGCACGTCCCGAAAGCGGGTCACGGATAGCGCCGCCCAGACAGGTAGCCGCACCGCCGAAAGGCTCGATCTCGGTCGGGTGGTTATGCGTTTCGTTTTTGAACTGAACAAGCCATTGTTCGGTCTTGCCGTTTATTGTCACGGGAACTTCAATGGAGCAGGCATTGATCTCATCGCTTTGGTCGAGGTCGGGAATCAGTCCGCGCTTTTTGAGCAGTTTCATTCCGACAAGCGCCATATCCATCAGAGAAACATCTCTGTCGGTATCTTTGCCGTAAATCTCTTCACGGCTGTCATAATAAAGCTGCAAAGCGTCCTCAATGGTTTTGGAAAGAGCGCTTTTCTCGATTTCGATTTTTTCCAGTCTTGTCAAGAAAGTCGTATGACGGCAGTGGTCGGACCAGTAGGTATCGATCACGCGAAGTTCCGTAACGGTGGGGTCACGGTGTTCCGTATCACGGAAATAGTCGCGGCAGAATTTCAGATCCGAAAGGGTCATTGCAAAGCCCATTGAATCATAATAATGCTTCATTTCGTCGTCATTCCAGACAATAAAATTGGTGATAACGGCAACATCATCGGGAACAGCGGCTTTCATATCGAGGGATTCGGGCTTGTCGAGTGACGCAAGACGCGATTCAACGGGGTTGATAAGATAGTTCTGAATTTTCGCAAATTCAGCGTCCGTTATATCGCCCTTAACGGCAATTAATTTTGCACTGACAACCTGTGGTCTTTCGCCCTGTGTCAGAAGCTGTACACACTGTGCGGCGGAATCCGCCCTTTGGTCGTACTGACCGGGGAGATATTCCATCGCGAATACCTTAAAGTCGTTATCTTGGGGAAGCACTTCATCATAAACGGTATCTGCATTTGTTTCGCTTAGAATCGTATTCTTTGCCTTTTCAAAGTTTTCACCGTCAAGACCGCTTATATCATAGCGGTTGATCATTCTGACTTTTTCAATGTTTTTCAGTCCCAGATTATTTTTAAGGTCAGCCATCAGGTTTGACGCCTCAACATCAAAACCGGGACGTTTTTCAACAAAAATTCTTTTTACAGCAGCCATTTTACCCACCAATCTCTGCACTTTTCAATATCCCCTTTTGTGCCGAAACAACGTGCAGTATTTTTTATAGGCACAAAAATATACGCATTTATTTTACCATATCGGGCATTATTTTTCAAGATACGAACAAATGAAATATGCATTTCAGCAATTTATACTTTTAGTTTAATTATACTATTAGTATTATTCATTTTTCCTGATTTCATACGGCAGAAGCATATCGATCAGTTCCGTAAGACTGTTCGCGATCGGTTCTTCTCGGAGAACGCCGTCAATATCCGCACATTCTTCCAAATATATTTTTTGTGTGCCGACTTCATACAAAACACAATACTCGAAATATCCCGTATGACCGATGGTAATGAATCGGTTCATATTCACATCAATATCACATTTAATAGTATCCTCGCATATATTCATTAATCCGCACTTTTGAAAAATGATATTATTCTCGCTTTCACCTTGATACTTCAGAACAGGAAAAAGTACAATACATTCAGAGCATATGGCAAGTTCGATATACCCAAAAATATGCGAATGATAAAAAAGATTGATATAATCCTCTATTTCGTCCGGCAAGTCATAGCCGTATTTTTTTTTGAATACCGAACAGTCGGTTTTGTGCAGACGTTCAACGGGAGTTCGTCCGTGATCAAATTGATTCTTAATATCCTCACTGATATTTTCATAATTTTCATTGGAATAATAATGATACGGTTTGATTCTTTCGTAATAGTTCCGAATGGCGTCTTTGATATTTTGGCTTTTGAAAGTCATTTTTTACTCCTCCGATATGATACAATTCGTTTCAATATACTTTTTGTAAAAAACTCTCCCCGAAACAAAGTCGGGGAGAGTTTTTTAAAACTTTCTGTATTTTTTCACAGGACGCTGATTTTTCTTGCGTTTGCTGTAAACCGTTACAATAATCAGGTATGTCACAAACAGTATGACGATAAGAGCCGCTGCAATAATGAACCATACCGATGTCACTAACGTTTTCAAGCCCTCGATCGCCGAGAGAAATTCGCTTCGGTCAACAGACTCCGACGCTATCAGATCCATTGTGACAAGTTCCTGATTGGCATAGCTCAAAGTCACCGTTCCTACTTTATCGCCCTCTTTGATTGGCGCATTGACACTTTCGGGAATATTATAGGTCTTGTCTATACTCGAAATATCCACATCACTCGGCAGAATGGTCGAATAGCTGTCCGCAGGTGCTAACTGTATGCTGTCCTTGTTCCACGCATATTTCAGGTCAATTTCCTTAACCAGTTCGTTTCTGTCAATAATCGTCTTGATCTCCAGATTGTCAAATGCCCATTCGTACAGATTTTTAGAATCGATCATTGCGCCGTTGTCGAATTCCTCGCCGTCCTCGTCCTCATACGGCGCACCGTATGCAATGCAAAGATAGGTATATCCGTCCTTAGCGGCAGTGGAAACAAGACAATAACCCGAATCGTTGCCTGTTGAGCCTGTTTTGATACCGTTGGCATATTCATAGTAATAGTCGCCGCCGCGCGATGCGTCGATCATATAGTTGGTGGTGATCAGATACCTGTCCTCCCCCAGACAATCCGAAACGGTGGTATTGGATATATCGGAAAAGTATGGCATTGTCATTGCATATTTCGTGATCTTCGCCATATCGCTGACTGTCGTATAATGGTTCGGGTCGTTCAGACCGTGAGGATTGACAAAATGCGTATTGCTGCACCCCAGCTCCTTGGCTTTTGCGTTCATCTTTGCAACAAATTTCCGGACATCGCCCTCTCCGACATAATCGGCAAGCACTAATGCCGCGTCATTGCCCGACGGTATCATCAGACAGTTCAGAAGCTGATAGACCGTCAGTTTTTCATTCGGCTTCAATCCTGCCACGGAACTTCCCGTGCCGTTCAGTTCGTCAAGAACACTGCTTTTAACGGTTATTTGCGTGTTTTTAAGGTCATTAATGCTCTCTGCCGTGATAATATATGTCATAATCTTGGTAGTCGAGGCAGGATAACGCCGTGCGTCGGCGTCTTTGGTATAAACTGTAATGCCCGTATCGAGATTTTCCAGATAAATCGATTTACACGCCGTATTAAAATCTATGTCAAAGGAAGCCGCATTGACTTCCTGTGTCGGAAACACAAGGATCCCTGATAAAAAAAGAAGGGCGGAAAGGAAAAATGTAAAGGTTTTTTTCATAGAAAAATATCCACTCCTGTGATATAATTAATAATTGTCGAAAAAAGGAAAAACATTTCTTCGGCACGTCAAGAATATAAAATCAATACATATAGAATATTTTACATTATTTTGACACAAAACACAAATGGGATTATGCTAAAAATTGTTGCCTGAAATGCGGATATTTGTAGTAATTATTTAAAGGGTGGGTATAGGTGATTTACGTTACGGGAGATATGCACGGAGAATTTGAACGCTTTGAAAACAGAAAGCTGCGGCGGCTGACGGACAAAGACTGTCTGATCATCTGCGGCGATTTCGGCTTTGTATGGAACGACAGCCAAAAGGAAAAAGCACTGCTGAACAAAATCGGCAGCAAACGTTTCAAAACACTTTTTGTTGACGGGACACACGAAAATTTCGACCTTCTGGACCGCTATCCTGTAACGGAGCTGTACGGTGGAAAAGTCCGGCAGATCAGCGGAAATCTGTATCATCTGATGCGCGGTGAGATCTATACCATAGAAGATAAGACCTTTTTCACGTTTGGCGGCGGAGAAAGTCAGGACAAGGAATTCCGCAAAGAAAACGGAACGTGGTGGAAACAGGAACAGCCCACCGCCGAGGAGATCGCTTACGCAAAGCAGAATCTGGAAAAATATCATTTCACGGTCGATTACATCATCACGCACCAGCCGTCCATCAACGACACCCGAATGATGAAACGGCACTGTACCGTCAATCCGCTTTCAAGCTTTTTAGAAGAACTGACCCACACAGTCAGTTATCAAAGATGGTATTTCGGCAGTCTGCACCGCAACAAAAAACTTCGTCTGGCGCAATGCCTTTTTACCGACATCGCCAAAATATCCTGAATGTCCTTTCCCCTATTTTATGATAGGGGAAATCAAAAATTTGCCAAAGGGAGGAACGATATGATGTTTGGTGCGATCTACGGTGATGTGATCGGCTCATACTATGAAGTACACTGTACAAAGGATGAGTATTTTGATTTTCACAAAGATTCCTCCTTTACGGACGACAGCGTTTTAACGGCGGCAGTCTGCAAAACGATTCTTTCCTGTCCGGATGACATTACCTTTTGGGAGCTGAACAGACGCTCGTTTGAATATGCTGTGCAGTACAAAGCCTATTATCACCAATATCCCCACGCGGGCTTTGGGAATCTGTTCCGGCAATGGGCAGAAAACAAAACACTTTACAAACAGAAAAGTTACGGCAACGGCGCGGCAATGAGAACGGTTCCCATCGGGTACGCTTACGACAATCTCAAACAAGTGCTTTTACAGGCAAAGGCAAGCTGTCTTTATACGCATAACAGCCGTGAAGCCATTGTCGGGGCAGAATGTGTGGCGGCGGCGGTGTGGCTTGCACGGCACTGTCAATCTAAATCCGAAATACAAACATTCTGCGAAAAGAAATTCGGTTTTTCTTTTGCTGTTCCCATTGAGGATATACGGAAAACACACGTCTTTGACAGCCGCACAAAATACAGCGTACCGCCTGCGATCATCGCTTTTTTGCAGTCGGACGACTACGAAAGTGCCGTCCGAAATGCCGTTTCACTCGGCGGAGATGCCGACACCCAAGCTTGCATTGCCGGAGGAATCGCCGAAGCCTATTATCGGGAGATTCCGAAACCTATCCGATCTTTTTGTGACAGCAAAATTGATATTGGCATCCTTTCGGTCATTAGGGAGTTTGAACGTCAATATCCGATCAAAAAATAACAGGTGTACCCATTCTGTTTGATGTTGGGTACACCTGTTTTGATTTTAACTTTCTGCTGCGGCGGTGAGGGGTTCGGTATTGGAAGCTTTCGGGGCTATTTTACGCATAAAGATCACCGCATAGATCAATGCTCCGAATTCCGCAATCGGGAACGCCCACCAGATCAGACTTTCCGCCTGTGGCAGAAGCGTAAACACAAAGGCGATCGGCAGCGCTATCACGATCAGACGCAGAAATGACAGCACCAGCGACGCAACACCGTGGTCAAGTGCCTGAAAAATTCCCTGATAAGCGATGTTCGCCCCTACAAAAAGATAACCGACAGTGATAATTCTGATCGCTGTTACCGTCAGCGCCTTTGTTTCGTCCGACACAGCAAACACCCCTGCAATGCTGCCTGCGAAAATCTGCAAGACCGCCAGACCTGCTGCCATTATCACAAGCGTATAGATCATTCCGTACTTAATGCCTTCGTTGACTCTTTGCGTGTCCTTTTTGCCGTAGTTAAAGGCGATCACGGGTATCATTGCGTTATTCATACCGAATGCCGCAAAAAATACAAACTGCTGTATCTTATAATACAGTCCATATGCCGTCACCGCAGAAACCGAAACCAGATTAAAGATAATATTCACTCCGTAAGTCATAAACGACATCAGCGCCTGCATTATGATGGCAGGAATGCCTACACGGTAAATATCCGCAATGATCTTTCCGTCCGGCACCACATATCGGAAGCTTGT
>CADCRH010000054.1 GCA_902803805.1 uncultured Ruminococcus sp. | reverse complement strand
TTAAATCCAGAATTTGTTATCAGCGCCAATCGCCTCTATTATATCAAAACCGCCCTTATTTGTAAAGTTTGAAACGAAGCCTTATCATACGGTTCTTTTCAGGGAATAGCGCAGCCCTGCGGTATAACCCTCAATCAACATCAGTATTTTCAGTTTCCCCTCCTCGTCCATTGGTTTTAACAGTTCCACAAATTTTTCGACATCCTCCCTTTCATCCTCAAACCAATCGGTAAAATCTGTTTTTGTATTCAATTTTCTCACTCCTTAGCACTTTTCATTGTCAATATATTACTACACAAAGAAATGTTTGTCAAGTGCCGATAACAAAAAACTTGACATCGTGAAGTTTTTCTAATACTATAAGCAAGGGAGTTGATTTCATTGACGATAAACGACAGAATTAAGATGATACGAAAACAATTACAGTTGAGCCAATCCGATTTCGGAGAAAGAATCGGCATTACGGAATCCGCTGTTTCCAATTACGAAAACGGCAGACGTTCCATTACCGAACAGACAAAATTGGCGATCCTAAAAGAATACAATATCAGCAAGCTCTGGCTTGAAAACGGTGAGGGCGATATGTTTCTTCCGAACCCGTCCGGACTGATCGAGGAATTTTCCGCTCAGTACAAGCTGACGGAAACGGAAATCAAAATCTTACGGAATTATCTGGCGCTGTCACACGAACAGCGCGAGGAATTTATTCATCTGGTAAAAAGAATTTTCGGGCAATAACAGAACCGCATAACAATCTTTGAAAAATTGTTATGCGGTTCTGTTTTATTTCGGTCGATAGTAAAAATGTCCGTGTACCATCTGGGATTTCATTACATTGATAAATGCCGCTTGGTCAACCTTGCGTATCTCGGAAAGAACGTGGTTGATCTCATCGGAAGAAACAACGGAGTATATCATATTTCTTTCTTTGCCTTTATAAAGTCCGATTCCCTTGAACAGTGTTCCGTCGTGGTTGGTACAGTTTTTGATGACTTCATATACTTCCTGCGGATTTTCGGTGACGATCAGAAGCGTTTGTTTTTGGTAATGCTTGTACATCATCTGGATGACCGCTGTGGAAACGTACTGGAGAATAATGGAATACATTGCACCTTTCCAACCGAACACCACGCCTGAATATAACAGGATCACGACATTGCCGGCAAAAATATAACTCCAGGCGTCTTTGCCATAGCGTTCCGATATGAAGATCGAGATAAAATCCGTTCCGCCGCTTGTCGCATTGGAAAGCAGACAAATACTGATTGCCGTACCGTTGAGTATGCCCCCGAATATCGCACATAACAGAATATCATCGGTCAGATGAAAGCTTGGCACTATATCCGTCAGAACGGACGACATCAGAATAAACACCAGCGAATAAACTGTAAAACGCTTGCCGATAAATTTAAAGCTTATCAGTGCCGGAATGGCATTCAGCGGAATATAGATCACACTGAAAGGAACTTCCATCCCGAGAAATCTTGAAATTATCTGCTGCACCAGGAGTGTCAGTCCTGTAAATCCGCCTGCGAGCAGTCCCGCCGCGTGAAGAAAATTATTAACATTAAAGGCATATAAAAGTGCCGCAAAAATGATGGAAACAATTTTGAAGCACTCTCTGCCAAAATCTTTCATCCTCATTTTGTCCTCCAAAGCAAATGCTCCATTTTATCGATCTGTTTTCAATTATCTCAAAATCCGAGATCATCGTCAAAGTTGCTGTCAACATCGATCAGTTCACTTTGACGCATTTTCATTCTGATCCTGTCCTTTTCGACGGTATCGGAAAGCTTTTCACGAAACTCACGGGAATGTCTGATATTCTTGATTTCAAGCGTCGGAGTTGTCTTGTCGTGAGAATAGACCGTTACCGTCCCCAGACCAAACATTTTCTGTGTCAGTGTGCGTGTGTATGTCAGGTCAACGATACGATAAAGAAGGATCTCGTTTTCCGTTGTCTTAAAAAAGCCCTTTGTAAAAATCAGCTTTTTTCTGGTCAGCGTATATTTTGTGAACGTCCACGGAATCCCGAAAAAGCCCCAGCGTTTTCTTTCTTCCATCACGATCTCGTTGCTGCCTGTCACATTTTCTTCCATAAAACCACCTCGACAAATTGAAATTTAAGACTGTCAATCCTTTGTAAACGGAAATTTCCGAATCACCAATCACTTATCACCCCATTCCCACTTGATTGAACTGGCGAAGTCCGAGTTCGATCAAGGCTCCTGCGACTGCTCCGATAAAAATATATGTCAGCGTTGTGGTGCTGAAAGGTCCCCCGATGACAAATTCTCCTATGGCACTGTCATAAAATGTATTATACCATTCAATGCTTAACGTTCGCAGCACCTGTAGTCCGCAGCATACAAACAGATCCAGTATCAGCAAGACCCACGCTGCCGCTTTTTTGAATATGATCGCAAAAATAAAATACAGACCTGCCGTTATCAGTGCAAAGCTGGTATGGTGCCAGAACACGTCAACCATCGTCCTTGTCAGATAACCGCAGACCAAAAGCGCCACCGCAATTATAAAATATCGGATTCTGTTTCTTTCCATAGATCCACCCCTAACATTTCATCAAAACCCATAATAAATTTGTCGGCACTTTTTTTCAGGGCTTCAATGTTTTCTTCAGACGCTTTGTCATAAACCGCAACCGTGCGCATTCCTGCTTTGCCCGCGCCGCTGATCCCCTCCGGAATATCCTCGAAAACAACACATTTGTCGGGCTGTACACCGAGTTTTTTGGCAGTATAAAGGTAGATGTCGGGGTTCGCCTTGTTTTTGCCCACCTCCGAGGTGTAACAGATCTCATCAAAGTATTTTTCAAGACCATTGCTTTTGAGAACAGGCTCCAAAAGATACGGATTTGATGAGGTTGCCATCCCGATCTTCACATTTTCCTTTTTTAAACCGGCAAGATATTCCCGTACAAACGGTTTGGCTTTTACGCCAAACTCATATTCACGGCGCGCCATATCAAGCCATATCTGAACGATTTCCTCCACACTTTCACGAAAGCCGTACTTTTCGATGGTATATTGTGCCGCCGTTTCAAAGAACATTCCGCGCATTGCTTCGGTATATTCCGCCGTCACGGGAATGCCTCTCTGCGTAAGAAAATCACGGTCAACCTTTTCCCAAACATACATTGAATCGATAATGGTTCCGTCAAGGTCAAAAATTGCTGCCTTGGTTTTCGACATAAGCCCCTCCGATTTTACAAATTTTCAATAAAACAAAAAGCGGAAAAGCCGCAGCTTTTCCGCTTGCATTCTTATTATAGCATAAGAATTAATAATATTAAAGCCTAATTTAGAAACAAATTCCTGTGGTGTTTTTGTGCATTTTTAACAAAGACCTATCAAGAAATGATACATTTAAATCGCTTTTATGCCTCTTTCGCCAGTGCGTATTTTGATGACATTGTCAAGGTCGTGAACGAAGATCTTACCGTCACCGACCTCGCCTGTGTAGGCTGCCTCCTGAATGGCAGTAATGGTTTTTTCTGCCCATTCGTCGGTGGATACAACGATCTCAAATTTGATCTTGCGGTTCAGTTCAAGGTCAACATCAACACCTCTGACATTTTCCACTCTGCCTCTTTGATGACCGCAGCCCATTACCTGATGAACGGTAATGCCCTTTACCTCTATTTCGTTCAGTGCGTCCTTTACCTGCTCGTATTTTTCGGGACGCACGATTGCTTCTATCATTTTCATTGAAAACTTTCCCTCCTGATATTCATTAGTCAAGTCCGTCAAATGCCGGGTATGCACGCTCACCGTGTTCAACCGTGTCAAGACCGATTCTTTCTTCCATTTCGGAAGCTCTCGGATTGGTAACCAGTCTGATGACGCCGTAGCAGAGAAGTGTTCCCACAATCGCAACAGCAATTGTAATCACAATACTTTCAAACTGTGCAAGGAAAAGGTTCACATCGCCGAAGAAAAGACCGTTCCACTGTGCACCTGTTTCCACACCGTCAATCTTTGTAACACCGAAAAGACCCGTAGCAAGACCGCCCCAAATACCGCCGATACCGTGACAGCCGAATGCGTCGAGTGCATCATCGATTTTGAGAATTCTCTTGATGAGATGTACGCCGAAGTAGCAGATCGGGCTGACAAGAAGTCCGATAATGATTGCTGCCCAGATCGGAACATAGCCTGCACCGGGGGTGATGGCAACCAGACCTACGACCATACCTGTTGAGCTGCCCACGAGAGTGGGTTTGCCTGACTTTATTATATCAATTGCGATCCAAGAAATCAATGCCGAAGCGGAAGCAACCGCTGTGGTGACAAATGCGTGAACTGCCAAAGAATTCGCTGCCAGCGCACTGCCTGCATTGAAGCCGAACCAGCCGAACAAAAGCAGTGCCGCACCAAGAAGTACAAACGGAATATTATGCGGCATATAGGCATTACGGTCATAATCACGGCGTTTACCGAGAAGGATCGCCAGCACAAGACCTGAAATACCTGAACTGATATGTACAACGTTACCGCCTGCAAAGTCAACGGAATTGAGATAGATACCAAGACCAAACAAACCGCTGCCGCCTTCCGAAGCGCTGCCCATAAAGCCGCCGCCCCATACCATATGTGCCATCGGATAATAAACCACAATTGTCCAAAGAATGATGAAAGCAATCAGGGGCTTGAATTTCATTCTGCCTGCAATGGCACCCGTGATCAGTGCCGGTGTAATGACGGCAAACATCATCTGAAATGCCGCAAAGAGCATATCGGGGATCTCAAGACCGCGAGTACTTGCGTTTTCACTGACATTATTCATACCGAGATAATCAAAGCCGCCCACAAGACCACCGTTATCACTGCCGAATGACAGACTGTAGCCGAACAGCACCCACATTACCATTGCCGTGCCGACGATAAAGATCGTCGCCATCATTGTGTTGATGACGTTTTTACGCCGCACAAGACCTCCGTAAAAAAATGCCAACGCTGGTGTCATCAACAGCACCAGTGCCGTACATACGATCATAAAACCTATACTTCCTGCTGACATAAATACACTCCCTTTATTTTGGATAAAAAAAATAAAGGCGTCAGACACTTGTACAGTGTCCAACGCCTTCGTTGTGTTTCAAGTATATCACCGCAATAAGGGGTTGTCAAGAAAATTTCATCCAACCGTTTCAAATTGGTGAATTTTCAACAGTGAATTAATCACTTCATACGGTTATTTGTGCAAGTTTTTGTTCTTTATCTTTCATTTTTGCTTTTCAGATGATAAAATACAACAGGGTCATCGCAGTATCGGCGCAGCGTTGAAGAGATACTGCCGTCGGAAACGACACGCAGTTCCCAATCGTCCCCGCAATCATCAAGAAAGCTGACAATCGGCTTTACAAGCGCCTTATCGAGCTTTTCGATACCTTTGACCTTCTGACTGAAATCACCTGACAAACCGCCTTTTTCGGCAAGCGCTGTATGAATATAGATCTTTTCGGTTTCTTCGGTATCGGCAGTTTTGGAAATGGCAGCGATCGCAGCTTGTGCAAGATGTTCAAAATCCCTATGCACGACCGATAAGCCCTGTGTCTTTCCTATGCCGCACGCAAAAGGCGTATCGGCGATCATCCTACCGTTTTGTCGGGAAAGATTTTGAGGTCTTTTACCGGAGCCGTAAAGCCAGATACCATTCATTTGATGGTTTTTGAGCAGGTCGCAGCTTTTCTTCATTATGCCGCACAAAGGTGCGGCAAATTCTCCGCCCGGCAGCCAATCCACTATTTTTCTGCCCTGTGCCATATAGGGTGAATTCAGCGTTCCGGGGTTTGGTTCGCCGTTTTTCCATACAAGAATATGCGTGGTACCGCCGCCGTAAGCAAGCTGAAAAACTTCATTATTGATATTTTCCGCCAGATATGCCACGGTCTGCCGTACTTCGGCTTCGTCTGCTGTTTCGCAAACAGACAGGAGCGTTTTGTCCTCAAAATGCTCCTCGTCCGACAGCGTGACAAACTGACAGCACAATGCGGTATCTTCTTCTTTCAGGGGAATGCCGAAATAGTCCGCTTCAAAAAAGGCACGTCCGAACTGTCTGCCGTTTGCTGCAGTACTGAATGTTTCGTCTGCTATTTGGAGAAAATGCTTTCCGCCTGTTTTGGCAATGCTGTCAAGGCAGGGTGTATCTGCGGCTTCCAACGGTGTTTTTCCATTCAGCTCTTTTACCGGTCGGTCGGACACGCCGCCGAGCAGTATCGTTATCTGCTTCATTCATCATCTTCCTTTGGTAAAAATATCACTCAATACTCTTTAAGGATTCCACCATACTGATTTTGTTCATCTTAAAGTACATAATGAAGTTGACAAGCATTGAAAAGGCAAATGTCAGTAAAAAGCCATAAACATAGCTTAATGGTGCGATCTCTTTCGGGAACATTACCATATCCATCTGAATCGACTGAATGATAAAGCCCAGAAGCATAGAACCGAGAAACAGTCCGGCAACGCCGCCAACTCCTGTCAAAATGATATTCTCGCGATAAACATAATTCGCCGTTTCGAGATTATAAAAACCGAGCACCTTGATCGTCGCGATCTCGCGCATACGTTCGGCAATATTGATATTGGTCAGATTATACAGCACGACAACGGCAAGAAGTCCTGCACAGAATATCATTACAAACACAATGAAGTCCAGCGAATTGAGTGTATCTTTGATCGATTCGACCTGTTCGGAGATGAGCGCCACCGTGACAATATCATCATTCTTCATCCAGTCGTTGGCGATCTCTCTTTCAACGTCCTTATACTGCGGATCGGTGCCGGTAAAGACAACATTGTATTTGCAGACTTTGCCTGTAACAGTCCGGTAGTATTCGGGCGTCATATACAAATAATTGCCTGCGTAGTTTTCGATAATGCCCGAAACCTGACAGGTATAGGGGTCACTGTCGATGGTCAGATGAATGGTATCACCGACTTTGATGTTCAGTACCTCACTCATTCTTTCGTTGATCACTGCGCCATCATTATCGAGAGGGACTTTCTCGTGCGTCTTTCGGTCACGAAGGACAAACATATTTTCAAATTCCTCAATGTCCTGCCCTATGATAATATGAAGATTCATTTTATCTGCTTTTTCTTTACCGTAAACGTCCGTCCAGCCCTGATAGCCGAGCAGAACGTTTTTCAACCGTTCGTCCTTGCGGAACTGCGAGATCAGATAGGATTTTTTCTCTGCCGTTTCCGTTTCGGAAAGCGCATAGATCTGATCATACTTTGTCAGCTCTCCATACTGTCTGTCGGCAATAACGGTCAAGGAATCTTTTAAGCCGAAGCCTGCGACAATCAGTGCCGTACAGCCTGCCACACCGATGACCGTCATCAAAAATCTGGCTTTATAGCGGAAAAGATTTCTTGCTGTGACTTTGGAAGTAAAATTCATATGAGCCCAGACGGGTTTGATGTATTCCAAAAGAATCCGTTTACCGGGTTTCGGCGCTTTCGGACGCATCAGCGTCGCAGGGTTGATTTTTAGCTCACGGAAGCAGGCAGCAACGGCAACGGTACAGGTGCACACGATGCCGATCAGTGCCGACATCACGAAACTGTCCCACGAAATGACAAGCGCGGTATCGGGGAGAATATACATCATTCCATAAGTCGAAACGATGACATCCGGCAAGGTAAAAACGCCGATGAATCCACCGATGATACTGCCGACAACCGCCGCCGCAGAACCGTAGATGAAATATTTTTTGCATATATCGAAATTAGAATAGCCCAGTGCTTTCAGTGTACCGATCTCGGTACGTCTTTCCTCTACCATTCTTGTCATTGTGGTAAGGCATACAAGCGCCGCCACGATCAAGAAAAAGGCAGGAAAGACAACGGCGATATTGTCAACGCGGTCTGCGTCCTCTGTCAGTCCCGAATAGCCGGGGTTTTCGTCACGGTCATACACATACCATTTGGCATTTTCAAGCGAGGAGATCGCGTCTTGTGCGTCATTCAGCTTTTCTTCGGCTTCTTCCAGTCCCGTTTTTGCCTCATAACGTCCCGACTCCAGTTTTTCACGGGCGAGCTTTAAGGTTTCCAGACCGATTTTTTTCTGTTCCTCCAGCTCTTTCCGACCGTTCTCCAGTTCCTTTTCGGCTTCTGTGATTTTTGACTGCCCCGACTGCATTTCGATCATACCTGTTGTCATTGCACTTTCATATTCCAATTTGCCGTTTTCCAACTGACTTTGCGCGTCATTGAGCTGATTTTGTGCGTCATTGAGCTGTGCCGCCCCAAAGGCTTTCTGTTCCTCAAATTCAGTCTGTGCAGCGTCAAGCTGTTGTTTCGCGTCTGCAAGTGCCGCTTCACCCTCGGCAAGCTGACGGCTGCCCTCGTCATACTGCTTTTGATACTCGTCAAGCTTGTTTTGGTATTCATCAAGCTTTGCATTTTGTTCCTCTATTTTTGCCCGAATATCGTCCGTCAGCAATTCGGCACTTTTCAGCTTTTCAATTTCGGTCTTTGTCTTGTTGATCAGGTCATTGCAACCGTCGATCGCCGCTTTCATCAGTGTCAGCTTTGTTTCGGCATTGGGCTTTGTCGAGGAATAGAAGATCGTATATTGATTATTGTATTCCTTTTGTGCAGCGTCAAGCTTGCTTTGCGCTTCGCTGATTTTGGTATCATATTCCAGTTTGGCATTGTTGTATTGATTTTGTGCGTTGGAATATTGTGTCTGTGCGTCAGTAAGCTTTTGTTTGGCTTCTTCCAGTTTTTCCGACGCTTCACTCTGCCCGTCGGACAACTGTTGTTTGGCATTGTCCAGTTCTTTTTGTCCGTCGGCAAGCTTTTGTTCTGCTTCAGTGATCTTATCCGCGAATTCCTTTTCCCCGTCGGCAAGCTGTTTTTCCCCGTCGGCGATCTGCTCCTCCGCTTCCTGCTTTTTATCCGCATATTCCTTCTGTGCGTCGGCAAGTTCTTTCTTGGCGTCCGCAAGTGTTGTCACATTGAAACGCTCCACACAGCTTCCCGAAACCGCTTCAATATCCTTAACATCCTGTTCCACCATATCGGCATATTCGTCCGAATAATCCGACACGCCTGCGCTTGACGCACGGGTGCGGACATAAACGTTGGTATATCTTTCAATGCAAAATTCATCGGGCTTGATCATCATATAAAACAGCACCGAGCCGTTGCCGACAGTCGTATTGCCCCTTGAATAAGTAAGATACATCGGCGTATCGACAACTCCGACAATTTTATATTCCAAATGTTTGATAAAATCCGCAGTTTCTTTTCCCTCTACACTTTCGTTAAACCGAATGGTATCACCGATCTTAAGGTTCGCCATTCTCAGATAATAACTCTCAATAACACATTCGTTATCCTTAACGGGCAGATGTCCTTCAATAAGAACAGGTTCATTGATCACATCCGTATTGGTATCGGTCGTTTGGGGCAGCCCATAAACACGCACCACACTGTCAACATTTTCCTGCGTGATAATCAAATCGGCACTGTATGACGGCATTACCTGCTCCACACAGTCAACGTTTTTGATTTCCTCAATGTCATCATCATCAAAACCAACGGTTGATATAATACTGATGTCGGCTAAATGTTGGTCATTTAAATATTGGCGCGCCGTTTCCACCATACTGGGGCTTGCCGAACGCAGACCCGTATAAAATCCGACACTGATACCGATGATCGCCATTATGGAAATAAACCGTGATTTTGTGTTGATAATTTCTCTGATAATATTTTTTTTAAGCGACTTTTTGTTTTTCATTTACAGTTCGTTCCATTCTATACATCCGGGACGCTCGGGACTGTCGAAAAATTCCTCGATACATTTAATTGCCTGATCAAGCGGAATTACCTCACTTCCGGGCATTTCGGAAACATCTCCTCCGCATTGAAATTCGACATTTTCTTCCAGACAGCCGCTTGACTGCCACATCTCTCCGCCCTCGTCCGTAAAATAATCCACCATTGCATACTGTCCGTTGATCAGGATCCCCAGACACGGATATTCTTCCTGATGACACACCCATATTTCATCAAAAGGATTTTCCGCACTTTTTCGTACCAATGCTGCGATCTGTTCTTTTGATGATATTTCAAAATCACCGTTATTACTGACTATTTTCAAAGTATATCACCTTTCTTTTGATTTTACCATTCAATTTCGTCGATCGGCAGCGGATTGGGGTTGACCACATTGCTGATGACCTTGCCGCTGCGCATATTGATGACACGGTTCGCCATCGGTGTAATGGCGGAGTTATGTGTGATCAGTACAACGGTCATTCCGTCCTCACGGCATTTTGTCTGCAATAATTTCAGAATCGTTTTGCCCGTATTATAGTCCAATGCTCCCGTTGGTTCATCGCAAAGCAGCAATTTCGGTTTTTTTGCCAATGCTCTCGCAATCGAAACACGCTGTTGTTCGCCGCCCGAAAGCTGTGACGGAAAGTTATTTTTTCTTTCCGATAAGCCTACACTGTCGAGAACCGTGTCCGCGTCAAGCGATTCACGGCAGATCTGTGTGGCAAGCTCTACATTCTCCTTTGCGGTCAGATTAGGGATCAAATTATAGAACTGAAAGACAAAACCAATATCGTAACGGCGATAGGAAGCAAGGTCACGTTTGTTAAGATGGCTGATGTCCTTGCCGCCCACCGTAATTCTGCCCTCGTCGCAGCTGTCAATACCGCCGAGAATATTCAGAACCGTTGTTTTGCCTGCACCGCTCAGACCAACCACAACAGCAAATTCTCCCTCGTTGATCGAAAATGTCACGCCGTCTGCGGCAGTAATGACCACCTCACCCATTTGATAGCGTTTATAGACATTATCGAATTCCACAAAATTTTTCATCATTGTTTTTTCACCACCGCTCTGATTGTTATTCCTTATCGTATATGTACATATCAAAAGCAATTTCGGTACCGGTCAGATAACAAAATTCAATGATCTCTTTACTGACATTCAGGATCGGACACTGTTCGTGATAAACGTGCGGAACGATCATTATGGTAAAATCGACATTATATTTTTGTTTGACCGTTTTCAGTTTGGGAATATACGGTGTTAAGAAATGTACAATATTAAGACATTGTTCTTCTGCCGACATTGCAGGCTGTTCCTGACGGCAGCAAGCCCAGGTCGAAAACCGATAAATCCCTTTTCCGTTTTGAAACGGTTCTCCGATTTTCCATTTTGGAAACGGCGCAATGCCGAGCATTCCGGTGATCTCATCAGGGTCAAAACCGCTGTTTTCAAAAGCAGCAAATCCATATTTTCCGCCGACACTGCGAAATTCCCCCGCACTGGTAATATTGAAATAAGAATAACATTTTGTCTTTTCCAAATATACGCCCAAATTTTCACCTCATATTTTTTGTTTTATCAATAAATTGGTATCCATATCATAGATGTATTGAGGAGTGCTGTCCGTTTCGACAACACTCCAATCATACATCCTACATAACAGTCCGATAAAATTATCTTCTTTTGGGTCATACCGTTTTGTTACTTCCTCAAACTGTTTTTGAAGTTCGCACATTTTCACCATATGCCCGTAAAGCTTGGTATCGCCTTTAAAATACTCTATCTCAATAATCATTATGCATTTACTTCAAGCCATTGACTGGCTGTTTCTGCTACTTCTTTCAGTGCCTGCTCATCAAACGGTGATTTCAGTCCGGCTGTTGCCACCAACTCGTCAAAGGTCTGTGTGCCTGCTTTGCGTACCAGTTTCATATATTGTTCCCACGCTTTATCGGTGTCGGTCTGCATTATTGTCCAGAATTCCAGTGCGACTGTCTGTGCAAGGCAGTAGTCAATATAATAAAACGGATTTTCATAGATATGGAGCTGTCTTTGCCAGCCCTTGCCCTCTCCGTAGAACGGTGAACCGTCCAGTTTCATCCACGGCATATAAACCATCAGCAGTTCTTTCCAGACATTATGACGCTGCAACGGTGTCATTGCAGGATTTTCATAAACAATATGCTGAAAATGGTCAACCATTGTTCCGTAGGGAATAAATGTGATAGCACTGAACAGATGACTGTATTTGAATTTTTTACTGTCGGTGCCGAAGAATTCATCACTGTATTTCCAGCCGAAAAATTCCATCGTCATCGAGTGTATCTCACACGCTTCAAGGGTCGGACTCTGATTATCCGTCGGCTTGATGTTTCTTGCGATATAATACGCAAATGCGTGTCCTGCTTCGTGCGTAATGACCTCCACATCGTCGGCTGTTCCGTTGAAGTTGGCAAAAATAAACGGTACCCGATAATCTGCCAGTTGTGTGCAGTAGCCGCCGCCTGCTTTGCCTTTCTTGCTCAGCACGTCCATCAGTCCGTCGGAATACATCATATCAATAAATTCGCCGCTCTCCTCAGAAAGAGAATGATACAGCTTTTTACCGACTGCAAGAATATCGTCGGCACTTCCCTGCGGCTTCGGGTTGCCGTCACGGAACTTCAGTGCCGCGTCTGCAAACGTAAACGGATAGTCAAGTCCCGTGCGCTTTGCCTGTTCACGGTAAAGCTGATCGGCAACAGGAACAATATATTTCACCACGGCTTTGCGGAATCTGGCAACGTCCTCCGCCGTATAGCAGTTCCGGTTCATTTGAAGATAGCCGAGTTTGACAAAGTTTTTATAACCGAGCTTCACTGCCATTTGATCACGGAGATGAACCATATTGTCATATATCTCGTCAAGCTCTTTTCCGTGGTCGTTATAAAAACGTGCCTCCGCAAGCCACGCTTCACGGCGCACTTGATCATCTGCTGACTGCTTATACGGGAATAGCTGCGATATGGTTTTCTTTTCCCCGTCAAATTCGATCTGCGCAGAAGCGATCAGCTTTTGATAAGCTGTTTCAAGCTTGTTGGTGTCCTGCATTTCGGGAATGATCTCGGACGAAAATGCCTTTAAAAATATTTCGGCATTGACAAACAACAGTTTGCCGTATTTTTCTTCCAGTTGGGGACGGAAGGCACTTTCTACCAAAAGTCTTGTGAAGCTCTGCTGAATCTCCGTAAATTCGGGAGAGATCTCGTCGATATATTCCACTTCTTTGTCATAATATTCGTCTGTTGTATCGATGGTATGACGCGTATAGGCAAGACTCATCATTGTATCGATATGGGCAGTAAAACTGTCCCAGCGCATAAAGGCATCCTCTGCCGCTGTCAATGTATCGGCATTCTGAAAATCCGATTTGATTTTCTCGGCAAGCAGTTTTGACTGTTCAAGGTCAGGACGTTCGTATTTCATTTCGGAAAAATGCATATTGCTCCCCCATTCTCTTTCTATCAGTATCTATATCATTTTACAACAGAAGCAATGAAATTGCAACGGGAAAAAAGCAAAAGAAAAGCGGAGAGTCCGAAAACTCTCCGCAAAATCTTCCACCATTATCTTTCTCTGTTCAAAAGACGGAGCAGATACAGGAAAAGGTTAATAAAGTCAAGATAAAGCTGCAATGCAATCGTAATTGACGAACGCTGTACCATATCCGAAGTGTTGCTGAAATACTCGTAGCCCTTTTTGATTTTCTGTGTGTCATAGGCGGTAAAGCCGATAAACAGGGCAATACCGATCAGGCTGATAACGAGGTCGCTCATCGGCATACAGAAAATCATCGCAAAGATGGAATAAATGATCAGTACAAAAAGACCTATCATCAGAATCGGTCCCAGTTTTGTCAGATCACGCTTTGTCAGGAAGCCGTATATGGAAATGGAGCCGAAAAGAAGTGCGGTTGCGGCGAAAGCGTAGAAAACACTTGTCATACCGTAAATAAACAGTGTCGGAGCAATCGTGATACCGTTGCAGACTGCATAGGCATAGAAAAGCACAATGCTGACGGTCGGGGGCAGCTTATAAATAAAGAAGCCGAGCACAAACACAAGTGCCACCTCCACCAATGCAACGATCAGAAAAACACCCGAATACGTTTCGAGCTGTTCAAATTTGCCGTCAAGCACCAGACGGTTAAGATAATTTGTGATAAAAAAGCTGATAATAAATGTTACCGCAAGTCCCGAAGCCATCCACGCATAAACACGCCTGCTATAGTCGGCAAGACTGATTCCCTGACGGGAAGATGATGCCGAATACGGATTCTGATTGAATTCGTAGCCGTTATAATTTCCGTTGTAGTTGTTCATAGAATCACCTTTCTTCAAAATTTATTCCAATATTATCTTTTAATATTGTATTTATAATATACAATTTTTCTTTCATAAAGTCAATCGACAAATGACATTGATTATATAAATTTACTTTATATCGTAAAAGTTGACAAATCCTCTTTTTCGTGGGATAATAGTAGTCTGTAAAAAATTATTTTCATATCAGGTTTTTGGAGGATTTTTTTATGGCACAGGAACTTGCAAAAGCATATAATCCCGGCGAGTTTGAGGACAGAATTTATCAATTCTGGGAAAACAGCGGTTATTTTCACGCGGAGGTTGATGAAAACAAGAAACCTTACAGCATTATGATGCCGCCCCCGAACATCACCGGTCAGCTTCATATGGGTCACGCACTTGACAACACCTTACAGGATATTTTGATTCGTTTTAAAAGAATGCAGGGCTATTCGGCGCTTTGGCTTCCCGGTACAGACCACGCTTCTATCGCAACGGAAGCAAAAATCGTTGAGGCAATGCGTCAGGAGGGTGTGACAAAGGAAGAAATCGGCAGAGAAAAATTTCTGGAACGTGCCTGGGCTTGGAAAGCCGAATACGGCGGACGTATCGTGAAGCAGCTCCGTAAGATCGGCTCATCCGCGGACTGGGAAAGAGAACGTTTTACAATGGACGAGGGCTGTAACAAAGCCGTTAAAAATGTCTTTGTCCGTCTTTATGACAAGGGATTGATCTATCGCGGAGAACGCATTATCAACTGGTGTCCCCACTGTCTTACCTCGATTTCCGACGCGGAAGTGGAATATGAGGAGCAGGCAGGTCATTTCTGGCATTTAAGATACCCCCTCTCCGATGGAAGCGGTTATATCAATCTTGCCACCACACGTCCTGAAACATTGCTCGGTGATACTGCTGTGGCAGTCAACCCGAATGATGAAAGATACAAGGATTTAGTGGGCAAAACACTGATTCTCCCGATCGTTCACAGAAAGATCCCGATCGTTGCCGATGACTACGTTGAAATGGACTTCGGAACGGGTGTTGTAAAAATCACACCTGCCCACGACCCGAACGACTTTGAAGTAGGTCTGCGTCATAATCTGGAAATCATCAACGTAATGACAGATGACGCAAAAATCACGGACGATTATCCGAAATATGCAGGTATGGACAGATACGAGGCAAGAAAAGCGATTGTTACCGATCTGGAAGCAGAAGGCGCACTGGTTAAAATCGAGGATTATTCCCATAATGTCGGCACCTGCTACAGATGTTCTACAACGGTTGAACCGAGAGTTTCCAAACAGTGGTTTGTTAAAATGAAGCCTCTTGCACAGCCTGCCATTGATGCGGTTAAAAATGACGATACACAGTTTGTTCCCTCTCACTTTGAGAAAACCTATTTCCACTGGCTGGAAAATATCCGTGACTGGTGTATTTCCCGTCAGCTTTGGTGGGGACACCGGATTCCTGCGTTTTACTGTGATGACTGCGGCGAAACGGTCGTTACCAAAGAAAACGAAGCAGTTTGTCCGAAATGCGGAAAGAAAATGCGTCAGGATCCCGATACACTTGATACGTGGTTTTCGTCTGCCCTCTGGCCTTTCTCCACACTCGGCTGGCCTGACGAAACGCCCGAACTGAAATACTTCTACCCGACAAGCACGTTGGTAACGGGCTATGACATTATTCCTTTCTGGGTAATGCGTATGATGTTCAGCGGACTGGAACACGTTGGTAAAGTACCGTTTGATACAGTTCTTATTCACGGTCTTGTTCGTGACTCACAGGGCAGAAAGATGAGTAAATCTCTCGGCAACGGCATTGACCCGCTTGAGGTAATTGAACAGTTCGGCGCGGACGCATTAAGACTGACACTTGTAACGGGAAATGCCCCCGGCAATGATATGCGTTACTCCGAAGAAAAGGTTACGGCAAGCAGAAACTTTGCCAATAAACTTTGGAATGCCGCAAGATTCATTCATATGAACATTGACGATTATGATGTGAAGAACGAACTTCCGAATGAACTCACGGCAGAGGACAAATGGATCATTTCCACACTCAACACGGTTACGAAAGAAGTTACAGATAATCTTGAAAAGTTTGAACTTGGTGTTGCTGTACAAAAACTGTATGACTTTATATGGGATTGTCTGTGTGACTGGTATATCGAGCTGACAAAGACAAGACTCCGTTCGGAGGGAGAATCCGCACAGAACGCACGTCAGGTACTGGTATGGGTGATGACCGAAACACTGAAACTTCTTCACCCGTTTATGCCGTTCATTACCGAGGAAATCTGGCAGTCTATGCCGCACGACGGTGAAACCATAATGCTGCAAAGCTATCCCATATATTCGGAAGCACATCATTTCCCCGAAGCCGAAAAACAGATGAATATGATTATGGACGCTGTCAAGGCTATCAGAAACCGCCGTTCCGAAATGAATGTTCCCCCATCAAGAAAAGCAAAAGTTTATATTGCCGCAAAGGATATTGACACATTTAAAAACGGCAGCGACTTCTTCTCGCACCTTGCCAGTGCAAGCGAAGTAAATGTTGCCGAAAGCTATGACATTGACGGAGCAGTTACCATTGTCACCGCAGACGCAAAAATCTATATCCCTATGGACGAACTTGTTGACAAAGAGGCAGAATTGCTGCGTCTTAACAAAGAACTTGCCGCTGCCGAAAAGGATTTGCAGTTCAACGAAAAGAAACTGAACAATCAGGGCTTTATGGCAAAAGCTCCCGAAAAGGTCGTTGCCGAAGTACGGGCAAATGCTGCTAAATTTGCCGAAAAAATCGAAATGATCAAAGCGGCAATTAACGCTCTCGGATAAATTGATGAAGCGGAGAACCCGGAAGATATTTTCGGATTCTCCGTTTTGTGTTAAAAATTCATTCTGTTTTACTCTTGACAATACAAAAATATCGTGTTAAGATGTTGTAAATAAAAATTGGGTGATTGGAATGTTGGATATGTTTGAAATATTTGAAACTATTTCTTACAATTTTATCAATGTCGTGGATTCTCGTTATGATTTTTTCAGAATGAATAACGGGTCTGCATTGTCGCACCAATTTTAGAAATAAACAAATGCTTTATTTTTATTTTGATGATTTTTCGGTGAAGGCTCAAAAGGCTTTCGCCTTTTTTATTTTGAGGAGGAATGATAGATGTATCACATCAGAAAAATCAACAAAAACGAAGTAAAAACCGCTCTTGACCTTGCATTGGAAGTATTTATGCAGTTTGAGGCACCCGATTACACACTAGAAGGTGTTGAAACTTTTCGGCGTGATGTTGTCGAAAATCAGGAATTTATCAATAACTGCGAAAAAGGGATATGTCCGATATATGCGGCATTTGACGGCGAAAAAATCGTTGGTATTATCGGATTGAAAGAAAACAAAACTCATATCAATCTTGTTTTCACCAAAAAAGAATACCACCATCAGGGTATCGCAACCGCAATTTGGAACTTCCTGCTGAATGACCTTTTGTCGGAAAATCCCGATCTGACCGAAATCACGCTGAACTCCTCCCCTTACGGCAAAGGTTTTTATTTACATATCGGATTTATTCCGCTGACGGGGGAGCAGGAAATCAACGGTATTAAGTTCACCCCTATGAAGTACATCATCAAAAAACAGGACGGCAGACCCTCTCACCTCGGCACACAAGCGCTTGAAACCGAACGGCTGATTTTAAGAAAGTTTCAAATCAGTGACGCTCAGAATATGTTTGACAACTGGGCATCCAATCCAAACGTTACAAAATATCTTATCTGGCAGCCATACAAAAATGTTGATGATGTCAAAACGTATATACAAAGCTGTATTGACAACTACAAAAATCCGGATTATTATTACTGGGTTATCGAGTATCGGGAAAACAGGCAGGCTATCGGTACTATCAGCGTGGTTGATTTTAAGGACAGCATTAACTGTGCTCTTATCGGCTACTGTATCGGTGAGGATTACTGGCACAAAGGAATCACCACCGAAGCTTTTAAGCGTGTCATTCAATTCCTGTTTGAAAAAGTAGGTGTTAACAGGATTGAATCAACACACGATGTCAATAATCCGAATTCCGGCAAGGTAATGGAGAAATGCGGTCTGAAATATGAAGGCACACTCCGTCAGGCAGGTGTTAGTAATCAGGGGATGATTGATGTTGTCATTCGTTCCATTTTAAAATCGGAATACGAATCATAAAAAATGACCCCTTCAAACAAAATCTGTCTGAAGGGGTCTGTGCTTACGCACGAATCATTGAAAAAGTATTAACCGCAAAGATTATCTCTTAACGTTGAAAGCCTTGATACCCGGATATACTGCTGCATCGCCGAGTTCTTCCTCAATTCTGAGAAGCTGGTTGTACTTTGCAACTCTTTCCGATCTTGACGGAGCACCTGTCTTGATCTGAGCTGTGTTGAGTGCAACAGCAAGGTCAGCGATCGTAGTATCTGCTGTTTCACCTGAACGGTGTGAAGAAATAGCGGTGTAGCCTGCCTTGTGAGCCATCTTGATAGCTTCAAGTGTTTCAGAAACAGAACCGATCTGGTTGAGCTTGATAAGGATAGAGTTAGCGCTGCCGTTTTCGATACCCTTTGAAAGTCTTTCTGTGTTGGTTACAAAGAGATCATCGCCAACGAGCTGAACTTTGCCGCCGAGTTTAGCGGTGAGCTTCTGCCAACCTTCCCAGTCTTCTTCATCAAGAGCATCTTCGATTGAGATGATCGGGTACTTGTCAACCAGGCTTGCCCAGTGCTCGATAAGTTCGTCAGATGTGAACTTCTTGCCAGATTTCGGCTGGAGGTAATGACCAACGCCAAGCTCTTTGTCCTTCCACTCGGAAGAAGCAGCGTCCATAGCGATCATAAAGTCCTTGCCGGGCTCATAGCCTGCTGCCTTGACAGCTTCAAGGATCGTTTCGATTGTTTCCTCATCAGAAGCAAGGTTCGGAGCAAAGCCACCCTCATCGCCTACTGATGTAGCAAGACCCTTGTTCTTGAGGATCTTAGCGAGGTTGTGGAATACTTCTGCACACCATCTGAGAGCCTCTTTGAAAGAAGAAGCACCAACAGGCATAATCATAAATTCCTGTGTATCAACAGTGTTAGTAGCGTGAGCGCCGCCGTTGAGAATGTTCATCATCGGAACAGGAAGCTTTGTGCCCTGTACGCCGCCGAGGAATCTGTAGAGCGGAAGTCCGTAGCTGTTAGCTGCTGCTCTTGCTGCTGCGATAGAAACAGCGAGAATAGCGTTTGCACCGAGGTTTGACTTATCCTTTGTGCCGTCAGCCTTGATCATAGCTGCATCTACTGCATATGTATCGGCAGCGTCTGCACCAATGAGTGTATCATTGATTGTGGTGTTAATATTCTCAACAGCCTTTGTAACGCCCTTGCCAAGGTATCTTGCTTTGTCGCCGTCACGAAGCTCAAGAGCCTCGAATTCACCTGTGGAAGCACCGCTGGGAGCTGTGCCTCTGCCTACTGTACCGTCAGCCAGATAAACTTCTGCTTCAACTGTCGGATTTCCTCTTGAGTCAAGGATTTCTCTGCCGATAACCTTTACGATCTCTGTTTTCTTTGCCATTGGAATCGTCTCCTTTTGATAAGAAATATATTTACAGCTGCGCTGTTCAGCGAAGCTATATGACGAATCAAGCTTTCCGAAGTAAAATATTCCGGATCTGCAAAATACATCAATAGTAAATATATCATAAATTGTAACAAATTTCAATATCTCAAGGCGGATTTTTATTAAACTTATTATTTTTTACACAAATTGATTCTGTGATAAAGTCACGGAAGAATCCTCAAAAAACGGATATAATAAATATATCTTATCAATTTATCAAAAGGAGATTCAAAATTATGTCAGTAATAGAAATCACAAACGAAAATTTCGCCGAGGAAGTACTTAATTCCGATAAACCCGTACTGATCGATTTCTGGGCAGCGTGGTGTATGCCGTGCAAAATGCTCTCACCCGTAGTTGAATCGATCGCAGAGGAATACGACAATATTAAAGTCGGCAAAGTAAACGTTGATGAACAGCTTCCGTTGGCACAAAAATTCAATGTTATGAACATTCCCACGCTGATGGCATTTAACAACGGTGATCATATTGCAACCAGTGTAGGAATTCAGTCAAAAGAAAAAATTCTTGAAATGTTCGACTAAAACAAAAAAGGGAGTAACGTCCTGTTACTCTCTTTCATTTCAAAACCTTCAATCTGTTTCTATATTTAGCTCCCTATTCTTTGTTATCTATATTTGCTTTTTCCCCGATAAAATTTTCGTGATTAACAATGTAAAACAGAAAGCCCCTGTGTATGGACACAAGGGCGGAATCTTCTGTCGGGATTTCTTTAAAGTGTTACCCTTACACTCTGTCTTGAATCGGGATTTCTTTTCAGTGCTACCCTCGCACCTCATCTTCAATAAGATAACTCTTATTGTAATTATATTATATGCAAAAATATAATATAAGCCAAGAAAAAATAAAAACATCACATCAAAAATTGAATGTAATATTTTTGCGGCGATTTGCCGCGCAAACGTTCCCGAGAGGACTTGAACCTCCGACCTACCGCTTAGGAGGCGGTCGCTCTATCCAGCTGAGCTACGGAAACAAATTTATCTCACAGATACCATATTATTTTACAATTAAAAAATGCTCTTGTCAAGTAAAAATCATAAATTCTATCAAAAAATAAAAAGGACTGACAACAATGAAAAAAGTATTGATCATCGGTTCGGGACCGTCGGGCATTTCGGCAGCTCTGTACCTCAAAAGAAGCGGCAAAATTGACGTTACCGTTATCTCGAACGGCAGCAGCGCTTTATCAAAAGCGGAAAAAATCGAAAATTACTATGGTGTAGAACCTGTATCGGGTGCAGAACTTGAAAAACGAGGAATTGAAAATGCCAAAAAGCTTGGGGTGAATTTTATTACCGGTCAGGTCGTTTCTCTTTCCTTTGATGAAAATATGAAACCTGTGGTTATCACAAGCACAGAAAACTATAATGCCGATGCCGTCATTCTTGCTACAGGCGCATCGCGCAAGACACCCAATATCAAAGGTCTTGCGGAATTGGAAGGCAAGGGTATCAGTTATTGTGCGGTTTGCGACGCCTTTTTCTACCGCAATAAGGACGTTTGTGTGATAGGAAGCGGCGAATATGCCGTGCACGAAGCACAAACACTCAAACCAATTGCAAAAAGTGTTACGATTCTCACAAACGGTATTGCTCCCACTGTTGAAATTCCTGACGGTATCGCCGTAAATACTGCAAAAATCGCCTCTGTCAACGGAACGGATTTTGTCACCTCCGTCACTTTTGAGGACGGAACGGAGCTGCCTGTCAGCGGTGTGTTTATTGCGATCGGTGTTGCAGGCAGTACAGACCTTGCACGAAAAATCGGCATTGAGCTTGACGGCAACAAAATCAAAGTCAATGAAGATAAAATGACAAACATTCCCGGAATCTACGCCGCAGGCGACTGCACAGGCGGCTTACTGCAAATCTCCAAAGCCGTTTATGACGGTGCAACTGCCGCCCTCTCAATCATTCGTAATTCATAATTCATAATTCATAATTGCCCTGCGGGTTCTCAAAAACTGATGATGGGCAATAAGAAATCCACTCAATGATAAATTCTGTCATTTATCATTGAGTGGATCGTTTTTATTGTATCAGATACACACTAATTTGATTCGTCGCTTTTGGTGACTTTCTTTGCGTAGAAAAAATCTGCTTCGCCGCCGTAGGGATGAAAAATAATTCCTGTTACGCTGGAGGCGGAGATATAACAGCGGTTCTCGATATATAACGGATAAAAAATGCCGTTGTCATTCAGATATTTTTCAGCGGTCAAAATGGTGTCGATCGATGAAAAATCGGGTGCCTTTTTGATTTTGTCGATATATTCATCGTATTTTTTATCGCTGAGCTTCGCAAGATTATAGTCGCTGTCACTTCGGAAAAGTTCAAGCGTAGCAATCGGACTGCTGCCGCTGACTTTCAGCGGTGCAATGATCACATTATAGTCACCCGATGTGATTCTTTCATTCAGTTCCGAACGCGATACGGGCGTTTTATTGACGTGACTTGTCATCAGACTATTCCAGCTCTGTATGATATTGTTAACGATTGACCGCGTGGCGCTGTCGTTGGTACATAAGATATTCAGCTTCGGCATTTCCTCTGTTTCATCGGATTGCAGACTGTCGCTCAATTGTTGTTTGGCATTTTCCGAAAACGGAACGGAAAGGTTTCTGCCTACAAAATCACGATAATAATTCCCGTCAAGTTTGACTGTTTCGGGAATAATATCACTGACGGCGGTACAGCCGACAGGGAGCGTTTTTAAAATAAAATCTCTGTCAAGTGCCGAAAGCAATGCTTTTCGTACCTTGGCATTTTTTAAAGTTTCATCACTTGTATTAAAGGAGATTCCCCAGACGGTATCGGCAAACGAAGTGATGATAAGCCCCTTTTCCTCTGCTTTATCCGACAGACTGCCCGGAATGGCATAGCAGTCTATTGTTCCGTCCGAAACGGCTTCAATAATATCCGACGGACTGTCCTCTATTGTGATATTCACACCTGCGGGAATCGGGTCATCCTCACCGGCATAATATTGATTTTTTCTGAGGTAAATATATTCATTGTGCGACCAGCCGCTTTCCTTTACCATAAAGGCACCGTTGGATAAAATTTTGTCATCGTCACGACCGTACTGACCACCGCTTTTTTCAAAATATTCCCGGTTACAGGGCATTGCCGGCGGTGTGGCAAGAACATTCAGAAATCCCGAATCAGGGTGCTCCAGTTCAATTTTTACGGTTGTTTTGTTTTCTGCGGAGATACCGAGATCGGAAACATCGGATTTTCCTTTGTTGACTGCTTCGGCATTTTTGATATTATAAAGTGTATATGCCGTTTCCGAACCTGTTGACGGCTGAATGGCGCGCTGTATGCCGAAAACAAAATCATCTGCGGTAACGCCGGTGCCGTTCGACCAACACGCTTCCTCCCTCAGATGAAAAGTATATACTTTTTGGTCATCGCTCACTGTCCAGCTTTTAGCAACGCCCGGAACAGGGTTATCGTCTTTATCCAAACGGACAAGCCCCTCGAATATATTCAGAATCACAAGGCGTGAACCCGAATCATTGGCGATCTGTGGGTCAAGCGTCACCGGCTCAACGGTAATGTTATAATGAATGATCATATCTTCGGGCTGTTCCTCTTTCTCCGAACAAGACGCCAAAGAAACGATCATCATAACACTCATCACAAAACACAATATTCTTTTCAAAATACCTTCTCCTTTTTCCTTATCAAAATTAAGAGCCTGTTTAATATCTGTGCCGTGCGGACTTTTGCAGCATCATTTTTTCGATAACAAGGAAAAAAGGCGCAGGCATACTGACG
>CADCRH010000053.1 GCA_902803805.1 uncultured Ruminococcus sp. | reverse complement strand
GATTCATTTTGTCAACACCTTTTTTTAAATTTTTTTCGCTTTATTACAAATTGTATAGAAGTTCTTGCTTCAGCGTATTTTTCCTCACAATAAATTTACGGAAAGTAGATTTTTGAAGCAAAAAGCTGTTTCTGTCACCGCATACCTGCGGCAGCAGAAACAGCTTTTATACGCATCGCAAGAATCAAAAAAACAAAATCAATCATTTTCCACCAGTTTAAAATGGATATGAAGACTCATATTTTCCTCATTCTTTTGTATCGTGACGCTTTCCTTACTGATTTTATGCTCATCATCAAGCACTTCATTCGCATTGTCAACATAATAATAAAACTTAAAAGGCGGTTCGTGAAACAGACTGTTGACATATTCCGTATATGTCATTTGCCTGCCGAAACTGACAGGCAAAATAAGATTATCGTTTTTGATATGCTTAACGATTGCATTGATCATTCCTTGGTCACTCTCATCATTAAAACTTTCCAGACGATACCCCTCGACCGTATAATAATTCATCTTGACAGAGGTACAGTCCGGCACACAAAAATTATATTTGATTGCCGCACCGTCGCTGTCACCGTTTCTTGTCAGAAGGGATCTGATATCCTCGTTGATAACGTGGTTCATCTCTATTCGTTCAGTTGTGACATTAAAATATTCATAACTAATGGTTCCGTCATCATTGTCGTTCCACGTTGCGTCAAGATGATACCATTCGCCGCCGAGCCTGACAACATTCCACATATGCCCTACGTTGTCACCGGTTCCTCTGATTGTTGAGCAGGGAATCCCTACAAGATTCAGCAAGATCTGCATCGATTTTGCATAACCCTCACATACCGCTTCTCCGTCAACGATCGCGCCGTATGCCGAAAAATACGTCCAGCCGTCGCTTGAGCTTGTCACACCCGACTTATAGGCGCAGTTCTGCAATAATATATCGTGCAGTCTTTTTTCTCTTTCGTACTCTGATAAACCCTTGTCAACAGAAGCCGTTATTTCATCCACTTTCTTTTGAAACCGTTCGATATATTCTCCACATTCCTCCGATGACAGCACCGAATAAAATTCCACGATCGTATCATCGCCGCTGTAAGCGTACCCGAAAAGGTTTTCAAACCAAAATACCTGCGGATTGTCATAGACAAAAGCATTGACAACCTCTCTGATGTCGAACTCGGACATTTTCACTCCCGTCACCTGAAGCCTTGCTGTGCGGTAATGTCCGTTTTCATCCGTTTCGTTTGTTATGGTATAAATATTGTCCTGTATTTTTTCATAAAGATACTGTTTCTCGTCAGTGTCGAGCGAATCATAGCCGTCGTGTGTGACAATTTCCTTGTAATGCTCCGAGCCGCCGAGGTCAATCGCTTCCAGACGCATATAAGCATCGTTTGACGCTTCCTCTCCGCCGCTGATAACGACCGCATCTATGTTATTATAAATTTCCTCTTTGCTTTTTGATGTATTCAGCACCAACAGCGTACAGGAAATGATCAGCACCGCCGCAAAAGAAAAGAACAAACTGTATAACAATCTTATTATTATTTTTTTCATAGCTTCACCATCACTTCATAATGCTTCGGACATACAAAAACAGGCAGACTGCGGGTCTGCCGTTCGATACTTCGGACAGTAACAGCGAACATTATTTTTTGCCCTGCTTTTTCTGCTGAAGCGCTTTTAAGCTTTGTCTGGTCTTTTTCAGGCTTGCAAGATTTTCCGACATCTGCTCGTCTGCCTTTTTGAGAATATCATCAACATAGGAATTGGCTGCCTGCTTGATTTTTGCGGATTCGTTATTGGCATTAAAGATGATCTCGTCAGCCTTTTTCTGTGCCTGACGTACAATTTCACTTTGCGAAACCATATTTTTGGCTCTTTCCTCGGCTCTTTGAACGATCGCTTCAGCTTCCTCCTTGGAACGCGCAATGATATTGCTTCTGTCTGCGGCGATATTTTTAGCCTGACGAACCTCCTGCGGAAGATTGGTGCGCATTTCATCAATGATCTCTTTGATCCTGTCTGTATTGACAACGGTTCTTCCTCCGCTCAGAGGAAGCGTGATTGCACTTTCGATAATTTCCTGCAATTCGTCGATCAGCATATCCATTTTCATTTTAGTTTGCTCCTTTGTCTTATTCTTAACAGTATTTCTTCCTGTACACATTCCGGCACAAACGGAGAAATATCTCCTCCCAATAAACCTACCTGTTTGACAATACTGGAACTCAGATACATATTTTCCGAGCTAGTTGTCAGAAACACGGTTTCTATATTCGGATCGAGCTTATTGTTGGTCAGTGCCATCTGAAATTCATATTCAAAATCCGAAACCGCTCTCAAGCCCTTTACGATTGCCGTTGCTTCTCTTTGTCTGGCATAATCGACAAGTAAGCCGTCAAAACCTGCGATTTCCACATTTTTTAATCCCTCTGTTGCTTTTTTGAGAAGGTCTGTCCGCTCCTCAATCGTAAACCACGGTTTTTTTTCAACATTCACAAGAACCGCGACGATCACGCGGTCAAACAGCTTTGACGCTCTTGTAATAATATCGACGTGACCGAGTGTTACCGGGTCAAAGCTTCCTGGACAAATAGCCGTTCTCATATACCTTCCACTTCCTTGTGCGAATATATGGTAATCCTGATTTTTCCGTATTGATAATTTTTCTTTACCGCAAAATCTCCGACCTCCGCAGGCAATTCTTCCTCTTTGGGGTGTTCGCAGACAATATAACCGCTTTTGCTGACAACATTCACGGCTTTTTCGAGAGCCTGTTCCAGAAGTCCTGTTTTATACGGAGGATCAAGAAAGATAATATCAAAACATTCCGAAGTGCTTGAAAGAAAACCGATCGTATCGGTATTTCTGACGATCGCTTTATCCGACAGTCCTGTTGTCTTTAAATTCTTTTTGATAATATTGATCGAGTTCCTGCTGCTGTCAAGAAAACTGGCGGTTTTTGCGCCTCGGCTCAGTGCCTCGATCCCCATCTGACCGGAACCGGCAAAGGCATCAAGAAATGCTCTGCCCTCTATCGAAAACTGTATAATGCTGAAAACAGCTTCCTTGACAACATCCGTTGTCGGTCTGACATCATCACCGCTCAGCGTTTCAAGCTTTCTTCCTCTCGCGGTACCTGTAATCACTCTCATAGACTCACTTTCCTTTATCGGGATCTTGCTATAAAATCACACATATAATTATCCGTAAATTATCCCCAAATGTCAATAGTATTTTAAAATATCTTTAATAAATCATTCATTTTCTTCATCACCTGTCCGGTCAATGATTTTCCCGTCATCATAGTGATAGTATCGGTAAACGGCTTCCGCTGCCGGACGATTCATACATTTTACATTCATCAGTTCCTCAATGTCGGCTTCTTTGATACGTTTTATCGTTTTAAAATACGACAGCAGCGCTTTGGCGCGCTCCGTACCGATTCCGTCAATATTCGTGAGAGAGGACGAAAATGCTTTTTTCTTTCGTGCCAGACGGTGATAGCCAATCGCAAAACGGTGAACCTCATCCTGTATGGTAGATACCAATGTAAATGCCTGACGCTTGGAGGTAATGGCAATTTCGTGTCCTTCATCGGTGATCGCCCTTGTGCGGTGGCTGCCATCCTTCACCATACCGAACAGCGGAATTGTCAGACCGAATTTTTCCAGCACGGGTCTGACCGCCGACACCTGACCTTTACCTCCGTCAAGAAGTATCAGGTCGGGAAGCTGTCCGAAACCTTCGCCGCTGTCTTTATTTTTAAAGTATTCCTCAAAGCGTCTTGTCAGCACTTCATTCATTGACGCATAGTCATCCTGACCGACAAAACCCTTGATCCTGAAACGTCTGTATGAATCTTTATACGGTCTGCCGTTCTTGAACACGATCATACCGGCAACATTTTCTGTACCGGCAAGGTTGGATATATCATAAGATTCGATATAAACGGGCACTTTGGAAAGTCCCAGAAGCTTTGCAAGCTCATCCAGTGCCGTGAGTTCGTGCCCCAGATGTCCCCTGCTCTGCGCCAGACGTTCGGCGGCATTCTGTTTTGACATATCAAGAATACGCATTTGTTCCCCTTTCTGTGGGTGTACAAACCGTACTTTTTTGTTTTGATTCAGCTTTTCGGTCAGCCACTGCGCCAAAAGTTCCTCGTTTTCCACTTCGCCGTCAACCGTAACGATCGGAGGAATTTTATCTCTCATTGTATAGTACTGCTGAATGAACTCCCTGCGCAAAGCTCCAAAATCCGCCTGCTCGCCAATGTCTTTTATCAAAAAATCCTCTTTGTCAAACAAGCGGCCGTCCTCAAAGCGCAGAACCGCAAAACAGGCATCGCCGCCCTCCGTCATCACAGATATGACATCCTGTTCACGGACATTCGCCGCAACGACCTTTTGTTTCTCGGTGATACGCTTCACCGCCGTGATCCTGTCACGAAGCTTCGCCGCAAGCTCAAATTCAAGATTCTCCACAGCACGATTCATTTTTTCGGTCATTATTTTAACGGAATCCGTGTTGCCTGTTCGGAGAAATTCCACCGCCGACGCAACACTTTCCCGATAATCGTTCTGTGATATTTTACCGCAGCACGGTGCGGAACATTGTTTAATATAGTAGTTCAGGCAGGGTCTGCCTTTGTTAATATCGCGCGGAAAGCTTTTGCCGCAGGACGGCAGCTTAAATATTTTCTTTGCCTCGTCAACGGCATTTTTCGCATACCACGCGCTCATATACGGTCCGAGATATTCCGCGCCGTCGTCCGATTTCTGCATTTCAAACGACAGTTTCGGATATGCTTCTTTTGAAATTCTGATATAGCTATAACCCTTATCGTCTTTGAGCAAAATATTATATTTCGGTTTGTGCTGTTTGATCAGCGAACATTCCAGTACCAGTGCTTCAAACTCACTGCCGCATAGAATATAATCAAAAGCGCTGACGTGAGCAACCATCTGACGAACCTTTTCGGGGTGGTTCTTATCCGAGCCGAAATATTGGCTCACACGGTTTTTGAGTGCCTTTGCCTTGCCGATATAGATAATTTCTTTTTTATCGTTCTTCATTATATAAACTCCCGGTGTCAGCGGCAGTTTCATTGCTTTTGCTCTCAACTCTTTTATCTTCATATACAGTCACCTGTCAATTTGTCATCATCGGTATATTTGAACACCATACCGCACTGCTTCTCTGCCGGTCGATTATCTGTATCATAGCACAAATCCGCTCTTTATGCAACATTGACTGTACAGGCTTTTACAGGAATTAAAAAAGCACTGCCGTCAAGACAGTGCTTTCAAGTCAGAATATTGGTCGTTTAATTATTCAGAGAAACCGGACTGTACGAGCTTCACAAGGCTGTCAACCGCTGCTTCCTCGTCCGAGCCGTCTGCCATCACCTTAATGCTTGTGCCACCCACAATACCGAGTGAAAGAACGCCCAAAAGGCTCTTTGCATTTACACGTCTTTCTTCTTTCTCAACCCAAATGGATGATTTGAACTCATTAGCTTTCTGGATAAAGAATGTTGCAGGACGTGCGTGAAGACCTACCTGATTCTGAACCATTACTTCTTTTACATACATAGTTAATAATCCTCCTCACAATTAGTTAATACCCCAAACATCTGTCAGTCTGTATCGGCACATTTATCCCAAAGATGCCGTGCTGTAATGTTTAAGGTAATTATAGCACAATTTGAGCAATGGTCAACTGTTTTTTCAAACTTTGGCTGACTGCACGATATAAAAACATTTCAATCAAGCTTATTTTGTGCAATTTGCTATAAATGTTGAAAATTTTTAGCTTTCAAGAATAAGTTTATTCAACTAATTTTTACCAATTGTATAATATTTCATAGTTTTCGAATATAATAACACTAATTCTTGGCATTATTTTGGTAATTAAGAATCAATAAAGGCAATATTTGTAAAAAGATAACATTTTATTTATTTTATATTTTAAAATTTTATTTATTTTACCTATGGACTTTTTGAAAAATTTGTAACCAAACTTTGAATTCAGACGATATTCTATGCATTTATACATTTTCTTGCCGTTTTTTCAAAATTTTCATAGGAATTATATCTATAATTTTTTCTACATCAACCAACAAATCTATCATTAATCCCCACAAACATTACGGGGAATTTTTATGCCCAATTGATCAAAAATTGTAATTACAGCGCACATATTAACACAATAATAACTTTATCATCATTTCCGTTATTCTTTATTCCGACGCTTTTTGATCTTTATAATGTATTTTTTGTGATATTTCCGCCAGTATTTTTTTATCCTTATCGTTCAGATTGGCACGTTCCAGCATATCGGGACGTTTTGTCAAAGTTTCAAAAAGTGACTGCTCCCGCCGCCATTTTTCAATATTGGCGTGATGTCCGCTCATCAAAACATCGGGAACCGTTTTTCCTCTCCATTCATACGGCTTTGTATATTGCGGATATTCCAGCAGTCCTCCGAAATGGCTTTCCTCCTCGAAACATAAGTCATCGGAAAGAACACCCGGAACCATTCGGCTGACACTGTCGGCAAGGACCAGCGCCGGAAGTTCTCCGCCTGTCAAAACGTAGTCGCCAACGGATATTTCCTCATCCACATATTCGTCCAGAACACGCTGGTCAACCCCCTCATAATGACCGCAAAGAATGACGATATTTTTAAGCATTGCCAGTTCACGGATTCGTTTCTGCGTCAAAACTTTTCCCTTCGGTGACATATAAATAAAATGCGGTTTCTGACCGTTTCTTTCGCATATTGCCTCATAGCAAAGAGCGATCGGCTCCGCTTTCATCAACATTCCCATACCGCCGCCGTAAGTTGTATCATCCACCCGTTTATGCTTATCATATGCATAATCACGCAGTTGGTGACATTCAAACGTTACAGCACCTTTTTTTCTTGCTCTGCCGATCACGCTTTCATTCAAAACAGCCTCACACATTTCGGGGAATAATGTTATTATGTCAATTTTCATCGTCAAAAATCCCCTCCAGCACCTTTATTTTTATAAAGCCGCCGTCAATATTTTTTTCAATGACCACATCGGGGATCACGGGAACATAATAGTCTTTTCCGTCCTTTGTTACCTGATAAACGTCATTGGCACCCGTTTTCAGAACATCGGTGATCACGCCATATTCTGTTCCATTCTCAACATCAAGGACTTTCAGACCGATCAAGTCCTGAATAAAATTCGTACCTTTCGGAAGATTCACGTCATCGCGGTTCATATATACCACTTTTCCTCGGAGCATATCCGCCTGTTCCACCTTTGAGATCCCGTCAAAAAGCACGATCACAATATTTTTATGCACCTTTGCGGAGATCACTTTTCGTTCCGTACCGCCGGCATCATAAAGACGTTTGAAGCGACACAGAAACTGCGGATCATCACACCAAGGGTCAATTCTGACTTCTCCTTTCAAGCCGTGAGTGCCGACAATTTTTCCGATTTCCAGATATTGCTTTTTCATACCATTTTCCTCTCCTTATCTTTTTTATAATAAAAACAGGGGAAAACCGATTGGCTCTCCCCTTTTCATTCAGTCTATTTCAACCTGAATCTTCTCATCACTTCTTGCAGCAGCGGCTCTCATTACAGTACGAATCGCTTTTGCAATTCTTCCCTGTCTGCCGATTACTCTGCCCATATCGTCCTCGTCAACGTGAAGATGATATACGACGATACCTTCCTCATTCTTTTCGTCAACGGTAACTTCAATTGCTTCGGGCTTCTCTACAAGACCTGTTACGATTGAAATTAATAATTCTTTCATTTTGTCCTCCACGAAGAAGCATTATTTATCAGATAATATTGTTCTTCTTCAAAAGAGCCTTTACCGTATCTGTCGGCTGTGCACCGTTTGAGATCCACTTCTTTGCTTTTTCAGCGTCAACCTTGAATTCCGACGGCTCAACCATCGGATTGTATGTGCCGATCTCCTCGATAAATCTGCCGTCGCGGGGATATCTTGAATCTGCTACCACTACACGATAGAAAGGATTCTTCTTTGCACCTACACGACGAAGTCTGATCTTAACTGCCATTTCATTTACCTCCAAAATTTTGACAATAATAATTTGTTTCTATATTTTCACCAATGACGCAACAAATACGTTTCATCGGGGAAAGACTTATTTTCTCTTGGGCTTGCGCTTTTTCAGATTATGAAGTCCAAGTACAGCGTTGCTGCCTCCGCCAAGACCGGGCAGACGTTTTCTTCTGCCGTTCTTATCTCTTGCGTTCATTGACTTCATAAACTTCTGCATTTGCTCAAACTGCTTCATAAGGCGGTTGACGTCCTCCACCTTCATACCGCTGCCGGCGGCAATACGGCGTTTTCTTGACGGATTGATAATGCTCGGATTTTCTCTTTCCTTTAACGTCATAGAGGAGATCATCGCGCCGACCCTGTCAAGCTGTCTGTCGTCAAAGTCCATTTCGCGAACCTGCTTGTCGATTCCCGGCACCTTGGAAAGAATATTCTTGACAGAACCCATTTTCTTGATTTGCTGAAGCTGCTCATACAGATCGTTCATATCAAACTTGTTCTGCTGGAACTTCTTCGCCATCTCCTGTGCCTTTTCCTGATCAAGACGATTTTCTGCGTCCTCAATCAAGGTCAGAACGTCGCCCATTCCGAGAATACGCGAAGCCATTCTGTCAGGGTGGAATACTTCGATATCGTCAAGCTTTTCGCCGATACCTGCGAACTTGATCGGCTTGCCCGTTACGGCTCTTACGGAAAGTGCCGCACCGCCTCTGGTGTCGCCGTCAAGCTTTGTCAGAATGACACCGCTGATGTCAAGAAGCTCATCAAATGATTTTGCCACATTAACAGCATCCTGACCGGTCATAGAGTCAACAACCAACAAAATCTCATCGGGGTTAACTGCTGCTTTGACCTCTTTCAGCTCGTTCATCAGCTTTTCGTCAATATGAAGTCGTCCTGCGGTATCAATGATCACAATATCATTACCGTAGTCCTTTGCGTGCTTGACAGCGCTTTGTGCGATCGTCACAGGATTTTCAAGTCCCATTTCAAACACAGACGCTCCTACCTGACCGCCCACCACTTTCAGCTGTTCGATTGCCGCAGGTCTGTAAATATCGCAGGCAACAAGCAAAGGTCTGTGCCCCTGCTTTTTCAGCAATTTGGCAAGCTTTGCACTGTGGGTCGTTTTACCCGAACCTTGAAGTCCGCACATCATAATCACTGTCGGCGGCTTATTGGCAAACTGGATACGGGTCTCCTCTGTACCCATCAGAGCGGTAAGCTCTTCATCTACAATTTTAATGACCATCTGCGCAGGCGTCAGGCTTTCCATTACATCGGCGCCGACTGCACGCTCTGTCACCTTAGCGGTAAAGTCCTTTGCGATCTTATAGTTAACGTCGGCTTCCAGCAAAGCCATACGAACCTCACGCATCGCACTTTTTACATCACTTTCGGTCAGCTTGCCTTTATTTCTCAGCTTTTTAAAAGCGTTGCTCAGCTTTTCCGACAAACCCTCAAATGCCATATGTTCTCACTCCTTTTATATTGAATATTTTAATCATTATTGTTAAGCGTTTCAAGCTCTTTGAGTATCACTTTAATGCTTTCGTTGATCGCATCGGAACGGTAAATTTTCATATTGCGCTCATCGATTATATCAATGTTTTTCCGTATGCTGTCAAGACTTTTCCGTGTTTGTCTTGCCGTTTTGACAAGTCCGAGTTTTTCTTCCATCTCAAACATCACCGTTTCGGCACGTTTGATACTGTCCCGAACGCCCTGTCTGGATATTTTCAGATTCTCTGCAATCTCACCGAGCGACAAGTCATCATTATAATAGTATTCTACCGCTTCACGCTGCTTGTCGGTAAGCAGTTGTCCGTAAAAATCGAGTAATGTGGAAACCTCAAGATTTTTTGACATCGTGCATACCTCCCAAAAGCTTCACTGTAAAGTAAAACACTTTACACTTACTATATGATTATACAATATATTGCTTGGTTTGTCAAGAATAATATGCTACTTTTTTCTTCTTTTTTCTCCGTCAGGCAATTTTCCAAAAAAATAAAAATTTTTTTAAAAATATAGTGACTTTTAACTATTTTCGTGTTATAATAATAAAAATTATATTTCAATTCCATATTTTTGACAGAGATGTTTAAAATATGTATACCAAAATCAATAATTAGGTGGTTCAATGACGGAACAAATTATTAATATTGACCGTATGGAACAGGCTGTTGCACTTTTCGGCACTTTTGACGAAAATATCAAACTGCTCCAAAACGAGTATATGGTATCGATCATCTCCCGCGGTTCGGAACTGAAAATCACAGGCGAACCCGAAAATGTTTCCCGTGCTTCCAAGGTGATAGAAAGCCTTTTGAATCTGATCAACCGCGGCGAAACCCTCAGCGACCAAAATGTCAGATACTGTATGTCACTTGTTAACGAGGGCAACGAACACAGAATCGAGCAGATCGCAGGTGACTGTATCTGTATCACTTCAAAAGGCCGTCCTGTAAAGCCCAAGACACTCGGTCAGAAAGGCTACTGCAATGCCATCAAAAAAAATACCATCACGATAGGCGTCGGTCCCGCAGGTACGGGCAAAACCTATCTTGCCGTTGCAATGGCGGTCACTGCATTCCGCGCAAGAGAAGTAAACCGTATTATTCTCACCCGTCCTGCTGTTGAAGCAGGCGAAAAGTTGGGATTTCTCCCCGGCGATTTACAAAGTAAGGTTGACCCCTATCTTCGTCCTTTGTATGATGCATTGTTTGATATGCTCGGTGCGGAAACCTATCAAAAATACGTTGAACGCGGCAATATCGAGGTTGCCCCTCTCGCCTATATGCGCGGACGTACACTTGATGACAGCTTTATTATTCTTGACGAAGCCCAAAATACCACTCCCGCACAGATGAAAATGTTCCTGACACGTTTGGGATTCAACTCCAAAATGGTGATCACGGGCGATATATCGCAGATCGACCTTCCGGGCGGTATTCGTTCGGGACTGAAAGATGCGGTCAAAATACTTAAAAATATTGATGGAATAGAAAGCATTATGTTTTCTTCAAAGGACGTTGTCAGAAACAAGCTGGTAATGGATATTATCAAGGCTTACGACAACAATTCAAACGACAGAAAGTAACACGTACATCCAGAAAGGAAAGGTTGAATTATGGACAAAATCAAAGTAATCATTACCAACAAGCAGAAGGACATCAAGATTCCCACAGGCTTGCGTATGCTGATCAGACGCTGCTGCAATGCCGTTTTGAAAATGGAGGAATTTCAAGGCTCTGTTGAAGTCAGCGTTACGCTTGTCAACAACAAGCAGATTCGCGAGCTGAACTCGATTTATCGTGACAAGGACAGGGTAACGGACGTTCTTTCGTTCCCGATGGGCGAAAACGGAAAGTATGATACCGACCCGACAACGGGCGCAAAAATTCTCGGTGACATTGTTATCTCGATGGAAACTGCCGTAGAGCAGGCTGACCGTTTCGGTCACAGCTTACAGCGTGAAGTCGGTTATCTGACAGCTCATTCAATGCTTCATCTTCTCGGCTACGACCACGAGGATAACGGTCTGCAAAGACTTCGTATGCGCGAAAAAGAAGAAAAAGTAATGACGATGTTAGGTCTGCCCAGCTCCTCAAGCTACGTTATGCGTGACGGGAGCAAATAATGTCCTTTTTTAAGGGTTTTAAATACGCATTCTGCGGAATCATACATTGCATAAAAAACGAGCGAAATATGAGATTTCATACAGTTGCAGCACTGTATGTTCTTGTTTTTGCACGTTTTTTTGCCTTTTCAAGGGAGGATTTTGCCCTGCTGATGCTGACGATAGGCGGCGTGATGTCCGCCGAAGCTGTCAACACCGCAATTGAGGAGCTTTGCGACAGGGTAAGTCCCGAATACCATACATTAATAAAGCATACTAAGGACGCTGCTGCCGGAGCGGTGCTGATATTGGCGATTTTTGCCGCAGTTACAGGTATAATTCTTTTTGGGAATTCAGAAGGGCTGTCGACAATGTATAATTTCTATATCACTCACCCTCTCAACCTGTGCGGCATTATTCTTTTGTCAGTCACAGCCATTCCGTATATTGCAATCGGGCCTGTCGGCATCAAGAATTTTTTGACGCACCATCAAAAGCATTCGGAGGAATCTAAAAATGACAAATGAAAAAAACGCCTTTATTGCCATTGTCGGCAGACCGAACGTAGGAAAATCCTCGATATTGAACAGACTGCTGGGACAGAAGATTGCGATCGTTTCCTCAAAGCCGCAGACCACACGCACCCGAATCATGGGCGTTCTGACAGAAGCCGAAACACAGTTGGTATTTATCGATACACCCGGACTTCACAAGCCGCACAATAGTCTGGATAAATTTATGCTTCGCTCCGTGAACGAATCCGTTGCCGGTGTTGATGCGTGTATGCTGGTAGTCGAAGCAGGAAAAGCCGTTCGCGAAGAAGAAATGCAGCTGATAGAAAAATTCCGTTCGATGGATATTCCTGCGGTTCTGGCGATGAACAAAACTGATATGTTAAACGATAAAACACTCATTGCAAAGCAGATCTCCGACCTTTCTGCCTTGTATAATTTTTCGGCTGTTGTTCCGTGTTCGGCACAGACAGGTGCAGGACTGGATATTTTAAAGGACGAACTCAAGGCTCTTTCATTTGAGGGCGAGCATATGTTTGAGGAAGATACACTCACCGACCAACCCGAAAGAGTGATCGCGGCGGAAATCATCCGTGAAAAGCTGTTAAGACTCCTTGACAAGGAAGTTCCGCACGGCTCTGCGGTTTTCATTGAGCGTATGAAAGAACGCTCCAACAGTGATATAATTGACATTGACGCAACGATCTATTGCGAAAGAAGCACTCACAAGGGAATTATCATCGGCAAGGGCGGCTCAATGCTGAAAAAAATCGGCACTTATGCCCGTCAGGATATGGAACAATTCTTCGACTGCAAGATCAATCTTCAAATCTGGGTCAAGGTCAAGGAGGACTGGCGAAACCGTGAAAACCTCCTCCGCAGCCTCGGCTACGATGAAAACAACTTTGAATAATTCATAATGCATAATTCATAATTAGCCCTACGGGTGACCATAAGCATTTTTGTCACCGTAAGGAAGCGGAGATCCTGATCCATTATTCTTTATTTTTGATTCTTTATTCATTATTTTCCCCCTGCCTGTCAAATTACAGCTAATATTTTCGTTACATATGAATATAATATTATTACAGATAAAACAGTGAAGGGGGTACGAATCGGTATGGACGAATTTTCGGCGTGGACAAATTTTGTTTCGACAGGCAGAGTGGAGGACTACCTTGAATACTGCAAGGTCAAGCTGCAAAACTCGGCGGAATGTAAAGCTTCGGAGGACGTTTATGAGAATAACCACGAACGGACTGATACTCAACGAACAGACTATCGGTGAAAATGACAAGCTTGTAACGGTGCTTACAAGTACAAACGGTGTAATACGCTGCTTTGCAAAGGGTGCAAAGCTCATCAAAAACCGCAGCGGTGCGGCAGCTCAGACACTGAGCTATTCCCGTCTGAATATTTATCACGGACGGGATAAATACATAATTGACGAAGCCGAACCCATCAAAGTATTTTTTGAACTGCGTAATGATATTGAGCGTCTGGCACTGGCGCAGTATTTCTGCGAGCTTGCCATACACGTCATTCCCGAAAATTCCCCTGCCGACGAATTTCTGAGCCTGATATTGAATTCGCTTCATATATTATCCGAAAATAAAAAACCTCCGCTGATGATCAAGGCGGTCTATGAACTTCGTTTGATGTCAAATTCGGGCTATATGCCGAATCTGGTATGCTGTGACGGCTGCAAATGCTATGAAGCCGATACAATGTATTATTGTTTTGATGATCGCTGTCTTTTATGCCAAAACTGCTATGATGGCAGACCGAACGTTCAGCCTTTATCAAAAGGCGCTTTGACTGCAATGCGCTACAGCGTTTTTGCGGAGCCTAAAAAAATCTTCTCCTTTTCCGTTTCGAACAAATCATTATTACAGTTTGCCGACTGCTCGGAAAGGATATTACTGACAATAACAGACCACTATTTTAACTCATTGGACTTCTACAAAAAAGTCCGTACAAATTAACAAAGGAAGTATCTATGAATAAAAATTACAAATCTCTGGAGCTTGACAAAATTCTGCTCAAGCTCTCGGAACAAACCTCTTTTGAGGACGCGCGGAATCTTGCACTGAGTCTGGAACCGTCGCACGGTCTTTTTGAAGCGAATGAGCTTCTAAAGGAAACCTCCGATGCGCATATGCTCACGGGGCGATTCGGCGCTCCCTCTTTTGGCAACCTACATAATATAACGAATGCGCTGCGCCGTGCGGAAGCAGGTGCGGTTCTGACGCCGCTCGAACTGCTTCGCACCGGCTCTCTGCTCCGTACCATTCGTTCGGTGACGGACTGGCGCGAAAAATCGGCGTCGATAGAAACCTGTCTGGATATGCGCTTCAATGCGTTATCGCCGAACAAATATCTTGAAACGAAAATTGCTTCATCAATTCTCTCAGAGGACGAAATTGCAGACAATGCCTCCCCTGAGCTGTTTGCCATTCGAAAAAAAATAGCCGCCACGTCCGCCAAAATCCGTGAGCAGCTTGATAAGATCATTCATTCGTCAGCAATGCAGAAATATTTACAGGACAGCATTGTGACGATAAGGGGCGGCAGATTTGTTATCCCTGTCAAAGCGGAATTCCGTTCCTCCGTGCCCGGACTTGTCCACGATACCTCATCAAGCGGCGCAACGGTATTTATTGAGCCGATGTCGGTCGTTGAGGCAAACAACGACATTAGGATACTGCGTTCCCGTGAGCAGGCGGAAATTGAAAAAATCCTGATCAATCTTTCGGCGGAAGTGGGTTCTTATGCCGAATCTATTTCAAAAAGCTACCAACTGCTTACAGAATTAAATGTGATATTTGCAAAAGCTCATCTTGCCTATTCAATGAAAGCAACTGCACCGATACTGAATGATGAGGGCAGGATCAGGCTGAAAAAAGCCCGTCACCCTCTTATCGATCCCGAAAAAGTGGTGCCGACGGATATAGAACTCGGCATCGATTTTGATACATTGGTTGTCACAGGTCCCAACACGGGCGGCAAGACCGTTTCTTTGAAAACACTCGGCTTACTGTCACTGATGGCAATGTGTGGTATGATGATACCGGCTGGCGATAACAGCGAACTATCTGTTTTTGACCATATTCTTGCCGATATTGGTGACGAACAGAGTATTGAACAGTCTTTATCAACTTTTTCGGCACATATGACGAACATTATCAAAATTCTCGCAACAGCAAATCACAAAAGTCTTGTTCTGATCGATGAACTTGGGGCAGGAACAGACCCTGTTGAGGGTGCGGCTCTTGCCACGTCGATTTTGGAACAGCTCCGTGATCAGGGTGCCAAAATCGCTTCCACCACACATTATGCCGAACTGAAAAGCTTTGCGCTCGATACCGAGGGGGTAGAAAATGCCTGCTGCGAATTTGATGTAGCAACGCTTCGCCCCACTTACCGCTTGCTGATCGGTATGCCCGGACGCTCCAACGCTTTTGCTATTTCCGAGCGCCTCGGTATGAGCAAGAAGATTGTGGAACGCGCAAAAACACTGGTATCGCTTGAAAACTCCAAATTTGAAGCAGTTATTCAGAAACTGGAGGAAAGCAGAAGCGAACTGGAAGAAAAACTGTCGGAAGCCGACAAGATCAAAGCGGAAGTGCAAAAAGAACTGGAACGCGCAAGAGCCAAAGCCGAACAGAATGAAAAGGACTGCAAAAACGAACTTGACCTTGCAAAGGCACAAGCTGAAAATATCATCACAAAGGCGCGCGCTCAGGTTTACGGTGTTCTTGACGAAATCGAAGCGATCCGCAAGGCAAAGGAAATCAGTGCTGAGCAGAAAGCAAAACTGAAAGCGGACATCCGCAATATGGAAAATGCCGCCGACCCTGTACAGCAGCGTTCCAATGAAGAATATGTTCTTCCCCGTCCTTTGAAAGTCGGTGACAAAGTATTGATCTTTGACATCGACAAAAAAGCCGATGTGCTTGAAATCGGAAAGGACACTGTTCTGGTACAGGCAGGAATTATTAAGACGCGTGTACCGATCAACAATTTACGGCTTTTGAAACAGGAAAAAGTCAAACTTCCGAAAAGAAGCGTTACCCGAACCGTCAGAAATGATGTCAAGCGGAGTGCAGCTACCGAAGTGGATGTTCGCGGAGAAGTGGTACTTGACGCGATATTGGATGTTGACAGAGCGATCGATGCCGCTGTAATGCAGGGACTTCATCAAATTACGATTATCCACGGCAAAGGCACGGGAGTACTTCGTAAAGAAATACAAAAGCATTTAAAAACACATCCATCCATTCGGACATTTCGGCTCGGCACCTTTGGCGAGGGTGATTCCGGTGTGACGGTCGCCGAACTGAAATAATTTTCTGCCGACATCAAGAGATTTGATTTTTGGAGGTCTGCCGATGAAAAAAAAGAAAATCGGAATCATCAGTATTGTACTTCTGTTAGCACTGATTGGCGTTACGATATGGCTGTGCTACTGTGCAACGCTCGCATTTAAAGACAACTATGCCGACAAATATGAGCTTGGCACAAAGGACGATTCTCTTGTGGGAGATACTTTCAAAGCGGCACTGTTCGGAAAGAATTTTGAGCTAAGTGAAGCACAGATCAATACATTTTTTAATGAGCGGTACTGTTCGGAAAACCCCGAAAGCGGAAACGGTCTGGAAAAAATTCATATTTATTTTCACCCCGACGACCAAACGGAAATCTATGCAAAGCTGAAATGCAAAGGTTATGATTTTGCTTTTTATTCAAAGGCAGCGATCTCGATGGACGGTGAGGGAATGTTGAGAGTGAATCTTTACGACACAAAGCTTGGGGAACTGACTCTTCCCGATTGGCTGCTGTCGTGGGCGTTAAGTCAGATTTTTTCGGACAATGAAAATATCAATGCCAATGCAACGGCGATTTCCGTTAAAGCCGGCAATGACTATACACTCGGAAATATCTCCATCAACCTTTCATTGAAACATTTTCTTCCGAAAGAGGGCGGTGTCAACTGTCAGACAAACAACCTTACCCGTGAAGCGATTCGGGTAGTACGTCAGTACTGTTTGAGTGCCGAGGGCAGAAAAATGCTCAAAGAACTTTTCAACTTTGAACCCGATGACATTAAGGACGCAATTCTTTCCTTATTCTCATAACGACAGCGGCTTCCGCACATCACTTAATGATGCGGAAGCCGCTGATTATTTATTCTTTTTTCGTATCACTGACAATTTTATAGTAAGCGTTGGAGGTAATTTGATATACCAATATATCATAAAGCTGACAGCTGTTGTAACCGCAAACAGCGAAATATTATTTAAATAGAAAAGATACAGCAGTTTTCTTAGAGGCTGTTTAATATCTGTGCCGTGCGGTGCTAAGATTTTAAACAGGCTCTTATCATATTAAAGGCAAACGCAAGGTGACAGCCTGCCAACAGCAATGGCAGGAAAAACACGGTCAAAAGCTGTGAATTAATACTTTTTCGTATTTCCTTTTTCGTCATTCCGACCTTTTGCATTATTTCAAATCTTGCAGCGTCCTCGTAGCCCTCGGAAATCTGCTTATAGTAAATGATCAGAACGGCGGCAATGAGAAAGACAGCACTGAGCATTGAACCGATAAAGAAAAATCCGCCGAAGATATTGACATCTCTTGTTCTGTTTTCGGCACGGCTTTCCACAGAAAGTATTTCAAAACTGAATGTTCGGCTTTCTTCTATGCTCAGATTCGGAAAAGTATTGTCGATCGTTTTTCTCAGTTCTATTTGTTTTTCGTCCGATAAGTTGGTATCAAAATAATATTGATAACGTTTCTTCACGCACAGCAACCAATAAATTTTTTGAAAAAATGTATTGACGCAGGGATTTTTTGTGTTAAACTATTTTTAAGAGATAAAATAATGATAAAAGCGTGGTGTAGCAATAATGGAATGTAAAAATTGTGGCGCGGAAGTAGGAAGCGAATACAGACTTTGCCCGTACTGCCGTACCGAAATAGACTACGGTGATAAACAGCCTCAGAATGTGGTTATCAATAATTACTACAATTCTTCTCCATCACAGCCTGTCAGGGAAACTCCTCCGTCCTCCTTTCAGAATCCTTATCCTCCGTATGACCCTATAAAAAGTGACAAATCTTGGACAGTAACGCTGCTTCTGGCATTGGTGTTCGGATTTTTCGGGTTCCACAGATTTTATGTTGGCAAAACAGCAACGGGAGTTGTTTATTTCTTTACATACGGTATTTTCGGTTTTGGATGGATCATTGATGTTATTAATATTCTGTCAAAGAATTTTACCGACAAAGAGGGCAGGAAAATCAAATAGAACAAAGGATACAAGCCTGCGGAGCATATCAACAGCTTCCGCAGGCTTGTTTTTCTATTGGGTATCATCTGTATCATCTATATTTTTGGTTTCGCTGTCAAGCAGAATTTCCGCAATTTCTTTTCGTTTCGCGTCGCTGATCTTTCTGTTAGGCAGAATCATAAAGATCAAGAATATTATTAGCAGAACCGGCACAAGCACCACAAAGGTAACAATAATGGAATCGATCACGATTGCTTCGGACGAAACATACAGCTTTGTTTGGTTTTCGATACGAATTCCCTGAACAAGAAGCCGATGGGTATTGATTCCGTACGGGGTACAGGTTACAAGCGTACATAGATCACGGTCTTTTTCGATCGTCAGGTCTGCCAAATCGTCAGGCTCAACAGTACGAACGGCATAAACCTCATATGTCATTGTTTCACCGAGAACGTTAATGGTGAATGTATCGCCCTCCTGCATTTTATCCAGATCGGTAAAAAGTTTGGCGGACATCAGACCTCTGTGTGCCATCAAAACACTGTGCGTACCTTCTCCGCCGACCGGCATTGATGAGCCTTCCAAATGACCTGCACCGATTTGAAGCACAGAATCGTCCGTACCGTGATATATTGCAACTTTGACATTGATTTTTTCGATTTCGATATATCCCATTATACCGCTTGAACCGATATTCAGAATATTGTCATATTCCTGCAAATCCTGTTCCGACAGATTCCAACGGTTTGTCATTGAGCGAAGCTTTTCATTATAGGTTTGTGCGTCGGTGATGAGCTTCTTTGACTGGGTATCGGAGAGATTTTCGATCTCATCATTATAGTTCTCAATAACCTGTGTTTGGTGGTGAGCGTTCCAAGTATCGCTGACGGTAGGATACAGCAAAAAGGACAACCCTATCAGCAAACCGATTGCCAAAAAAATATTTGTCATTTTTCTTTTCATAAAGTTCTCCTCAAAGCTGTATCGGGAGAAGCGCAGTGCTCCTCCCGTAAGCTTAATGATTTGTGTCAAGAAATCATTGTTGTTATTATATTATTCTGCCAGCTTTGAGCGTCTTCTGCTGACCATTGTAACACTGAAGCCAACTACCAAAACGCCGCCTACAGCATAAAGAGCGATTCTGCCTGCGCCACCCGTTGACGGGAAGAGTGTACCGGAATTATTCTGAACCTGAACTTCATTTGTACCTGTTGCATAACCATTCTCATCAACATTGGTCAGCTTCGTTGCTCCATTTCCGTCACCTGTAAGCGCTTTCACTTCAAAGCGAGAGGTAAGCTTATTATAGCCGGCAGGAGCTTTTGTTTCTTCAAGATAGTAGGTGCCTTCTGCAAGACCAAAAATCTTAACTACGCCTGAAGCATTTGTTGTGATAATCGTATCTGATGTTTGCTTTTCATCTACCTTGTAGTTTGTACCGACAGCTACTACTTTTACCTGATTTCCTTTACTATCGTAAAGCTTAAATTCTGCGCCTGCAAGGTAGCTGCTTGTTTCACTGTCAGCATACTTGTGGAGATCAAAACCGTAAACATAGGTATCTGTTTTATCCTGCGGCACCTCCGGTTTATCTTCGGGGTCAACATCATTTGTTTTCTTTGTCTGATAAGTCAGAGCTACTGTATTGGTATTGTCAAGAACAGCATTTTCATTAACATCTGCCTGATAGGTAATTTCGATATGTGCGTCTGTAGGATAGCCCGATTTCGGCAGTACAGTAACAGTAATGGTATTACCGCTGATGGTAGTTGTCAAATCGTAGGTTCCTGTACCTGCCACTGTTTTATCATCTGCGGTAATAGCGATCGTTATATCCTTTCCATCAACTGTTTCGTCATTGTTAACGTCTTTAATGGAGAAACCGGTGCTCAGTGTATCGACAAATTTGTACTCTGTTACATTTTTGCCCTTTACTGTTGACGGAACAGCAGCATTGATTTTGAAAGAAGCGGTATCTCCGATATTGGCAGAGTTTGCCTTTACATACTTGTTGGTTGATACATCAAGTACTGTCTTACCTGCTTCGTCGCCGCCATCGGGGTCTTTTTCCCAACCGGGCGTTTTGTTCTTATCAATAACATCTACATTTCCGTTGGCATTATCAATAGCAACGATCGTACCGTTTGTTGTCGTTACATAATAATAACCGTTATCTACATTGTCAATTGTTACTTTGCCGCCGTCACCTGTCACAGTGCCTGCTGCCTCCAATGCTGTTACATTAGAACCCAACTTTGTTTTTATTTTATCAACAATGTCTTTCTGGGTTACAGTGCTATCTTTAATTGTTACATTGTAAATTTTAGCGTCTGTATCCTGAGGTGTAAAGGTAAAGACATCTGTCAAGTCTCTCAAAGCATCATAAACCTTTTGACCAGCCTCTGTGTTAGTATTTACCGTGTAAGAAGCCTTATCGCCGCTGTAAGTAGCGTCAAAAAGCTTGTATGCCGTGTAAGTCTTATCCTTTGTCGAGTTTGTAACGTTGATCGTAGCCGCAGAAACAGGCAGAGCCATTACGCCTACCATTGCCGACAAAATACCGATTGCGATTGCCTTCTTAAAATTTCTTCCCAGTTTCATTATACTTTTCTCCTTTCATTTTTCGTGATACGGTCTGTCCGTATCGATTTGTAAGTAACTGAAACGTTTGTATTGTAAACAGCTTTATGCCATTTGCAATCATTTATTATACCTATCAGGGATTTTTGCGGAGGGTTATTCATACCTCCTTTTTTGTTTTTTCCCGATAAAGTATCTCCATAAAAGGGTCAGTGCAATAATTGTCACTCCCCCTATTATGCAAATTGTTGTACCGGTACCGCCCGTGTTCGGGAGTACCTTGCCCGACTTGTTGGAAATGTAAACCGTATATTTGGTTACACCATCCGTCGTTGTTGATTCATCAACCAAAACGCTTTCATTTCCTTCAAGTACTGTTTTGTCATTACCATTGATTTTGACAGTCTTTGTTTTTATCTTTCCTTGCTCAACAACGATATTGACAGATTCGGTTAACAAATTATAACCCGGACTTGCTTTTGTTTCGGTGATGGTGTAAGTTCCGTCAGCAACACTTTCAAGCTTTCGGATTAAACCGTCTTCATCAGATGTAGCCTTGTCAATCGGAGTAAATCCGTCGGCAGTAGATGTAATTTTGAATTCAGCACCTTTTAACGTACTGTTTGTGTCACCGTCACCTATCTTAACTAAGGTAATGCTTGATTTTATTTTACGGTTTTTAACTGTGATTGACGTTCCGACTCTGGTAACATTACTGTTGCCCGAAACCGTAACAGTTCCGTCTGGACTAATCACCACTGTAGCATTACCCAGTTCCTGATAACCCTCGGGAGCACCACTTTCTGTCAAGGTATAGGTTCCGGCAGGAATTGCCGTCCACGAACCTGAACCATTTTCATCTGTTGTTACTCCATAAGCTTTTGAGCCTGTAAGTGTCAGGGTAATATTCTTCATAGGCTTATCATTATCATCTGCGTCAAGTTTTGTAACATTAATGATAATCGGGTCATTCTTACACGGACTGCCTGTCAGATCTTTTCCTGCTTTGTTGTCACCAATTGCTTGCACATCTTGACCTCCGCCTTGGTAAGCAACTTTTACACTTTCAGAATATGAAGCCAACTTATATCCCGGTGGTGGTGATGTTTCCGTTACGGTATAATTACCCCATGGCAAACCAACACTGTTGATTCCTGTACCATCTTCACCGGTAGTAATAGTTGTTTTAATTGATTCTCCTGCTCCGTCAGTACCACTGATTGTAAATACAGCCCCTGACAAAGGAGTATCATCATTTTTATCTTGTTTTTTTACCTTGATATAATACAACAAACCTTTTGCGGAGGGTTTGTCAGCTTCAAGCGTTTTGTTATATGTTACTTGTCTTCTGCCGCTTGTAATACTACTGCCTTGAGCAGCCTCTGTATAAATGGTATAAGTACCTTCTACACTTGATTGTGCAGTACCTACTGTATAAGAAGTACCGCCGGAAGGTGTTGTACCACTATAAAGCATAGAACCAATACTGCTGTTTGCTCCGCTTTGAAGTTCAGAAGTTTTAAGTCGAACATAATAGGACATTTGTGCATTACTGTCCGCTTCAAGTTCTGAAACACCGGACCAAGTTATGATATTATTACTATAAATCGTAGTGCCAAGAGTTGAAGTTATTCCCTTGTCAGACAGATATTCAAAACGTTCTGTATTGATCGTATCAGTCAAGCTTTTAAATGTTGGCGTAATAGATTCAAAAAACTTTTTCTCTAAATTGTTAACTGTCAAATCTATAGTTTGAGATAAAACTTGAACATTTTGACTATTTTTAGAAAATGAAATATGGGTATGAGAGCCTACCAAATAATTACCATCCGGCATTGGTACTATTACTTCTTGATACGTACCTCCATTTGTATTTGTATTTCCATATACCTTAACTGTAAAATCACCTTTACTTGTTTTATAAGTAAAAGTCATCCAGCCCGTTCCTCTATCTACTGTTGAACAAACAGTATCTTTAGATTGTGGCGAATAATCTGTCACAATAGTTCCTACTGCTTGTCCAAATTTATTTGATTGAAGAACGATACCACCAGCAGCCTGAAGTACTTCCTGCATATCTTCTGTAGAAGGTTCTCTTTCAATACGAACTGTTACTTTGAATACATCCTCTGTATCTGTTGGTTCAATGTATTTTATCATACGTGAACCGTTGATAGTTTCATAATATCCAACAGTACCAATCTGCCATTTGTCATTATTGCTATATCCTTCAATATCATGGGCTGTCAAAGTTCCTGTGGTTTTTACTATCTTTGCACCATTTGCATCGGTAGTAGTGGTTGTTGTTCCACCGGCAAGAGCTACAGCACTTATGACAGAAAAGCTCTTTAAATGGAATGTAATGCTGTTGTCTTTCACCTTGAGCTGTTTTACACCTAAACCTGTACTTTCGTCTGTGTCGGAAATACTCTTTTTCACAGCACCGTTACCGTAATGACCTACATAGACACTATCCGCGCTTAAACTGCTGTCGGTAATGGTAACTTGAAGATTGATATTCTCATTTTCGTCAAGGACATATTCTGTTTGTCCGCCATCCTTACTTAAATAGATATGGTACATATTAACGAATTTGAAAATTTCATCTTTCTTGCTTACATCTGTACTCAAACTGCTGTCTATGTCATTAACCATAGCACTGTAATAGTCCGTATGGCTTTCGGGAGCATATTTTTCGACAATCACTTCACAACCGTTAAGTTTGTTTTTGTTGCCCTTAACCGTTACTGCATAATCGGACTGTTGTTTTGTAAGTGTTGTTTGTTCTTCGGTACTGCTGCTCGATTCCTGAACACTTGATTCTGAACTTTCGGCAAAAGTAATGGCAATTGTATTCATTTTATTCTTTTTCACACTATTGATGGTAAATGTACACATTTTGCCATTAATAGCAAGACCGGAAACAGTATTGTTATTGTTACCACCGGTATATGAAACATTTGAAATATTTTTGTCGGTATAAGTAATTGTAACTTTGAGATTTGGAATATCCTTACTAAATGAAAATTGATAGGTTCCCACACTGGCTTCTGTAAAGGTAATCGTTTCGGTTGACTCAAATGTAACCGTACCACCATTAATTTGTTCTACTGTTTGATTACTTGCCGCACTCGCCGCTTTCAGCAGTGCTTTTGCTCTTGTAACCGTACTGCTTTGTGTCGTTTCGCTTTCTGTGCTGCTTTCGGTTTTAAAGCACTCACTGCTGTGATTATGCTCCTTTAACTCCAATTTGCCACAGATCAAATTGCCGTTATCATCATAACAATCCTCCGTATGCGTATGAAGTTCTAATTTACCGCACGAAAGAAATCTTTCCGTCATATAACAACTGTCGCTGTGTGTATGGTTTTCGTTTTCTTCCTTGCCGCATACCAACGTTTTTGTTTCCGTATAGCACGAATCGTCGTGAACGTGTTCCGCGATTTCCGGCAGACTGCACAAAAGTTCACCGTCGGCATTATAACACGACTCACTGTGCGTATGAACAACATAATCCGCATAACCGCATATCAATTCGCCGTTATCATCATAGCATTCACTTGTATGTTCGTGGATTGCCGCCGCACAGTCGATCACCGTCGGTTTGCTCTCCAAGGTAAAGGCAGGTATCAGTAATGCATAAACTGTTGCCGCCGTAACCGCAAAAGCCAGAAACACCGCAATTTTCTTTCGTCGTTTGTTCGCCTTTGTTCGTTTTATAATTTCTGATGTCCAATTTGTCAGGCTTGACTTCATTGGCAATTTCCCTCCCTTAACGTTTTTTCCTTTTTTCTTGTTATCCTACAGTACCAAATTTATCAAACGGGTAAACACGAAAAATGATCTTTCCTAAAATTCTTTCCTCATCAATGCAACCGATTTCGGAGCTTCTTGAATCTGTCGAATTGCTTCGGCAGTCCCCCAGAACAAAAACCTGCGCTTCGGGTACTTGATACGGGAATTCAATATCACATTCCCCTTTTCCCTTATCGCTGACATATGGTTCGTCCAGCTTTTGTCCGTTAATATATACTGTGCCGTCCTCACGAATGTCAACCGTATCTCCCGATTCGGCGACCACACGCTTGACTAACACCTTATTGTTGTAATAAAAAGCTACCACATCACCCTTGCCGAATTCTGCATAGCGGGCGGACAATACAATATTTCCGCTCTCAAGGGTGGGCGTCATTGATTTTCCGTATATGCGCAGTACGGGCATTAGGAGCATTGTCACCAATACGATGAATGCCGAAACCGTGATCATAACCGCTATGACGTTCCGCATTACAGTCCAGTATCGTAATCTTTGCTTCCTTTTCGTCAGTACCGCCTCTATTTCTTCCGTATCGGGAAGATTGGTAATGATTCTTTCTCTTTCCATATAAACCCTTAATCTCAACACTGTTGTGTGAACTCTGATACAGTTGTATTATTGTTTTCTTACACATCGTACCGTAAAGCGTGTTTGTCCGCTCCACGTACAGGTAAAAAGCGTTAAATCCCAATCATCGTCCGGGTCGATATACATTCCGTCAACATCTGTCGGCTGTACTATCTCCTGCGATGAAACTACATAATAATGAACTTTTCCCTCGAAATCATAAAACACGATCTCGTCACCAATAGAAAGATTGTCAAGCCGCCCGAAATGATTGTAAAAATTATGTGCGGCGATCACCAAATCATTGGTATATGCCGAGCCGTTACAGCGGCACGCTCCCACATTGAGATTATCGTAGCTGAATTCTTCCGCAACGGGAAGTTCCACCTCAAGCGACGGTATTTTGACAATCCCTATCCATTTCTCGCCGTCAGGCTCGGCAGTCACAGCAACCATTTTTCTTTGCGGATATGCTTCAAATTGACTGCTCTGCTTTTCGGGCATTTGGGTCTTCAGACTAACGACAATTTCCTTTGAGGCTTTATCAGCTCTGTCTGCATCATACCTATTGTAGCCCCAAAGTCCGACCGCCGATAATACCATTATCACCCCGAGCGTAATGCACACCGCTCCTTTTCTTTCCTTCTTTTCCCTTTTTGCTTTATCAGCCACTTTTCTTCCTCCGCACCACACCTATGATGATCAACACCAGACCTGCGGGTAAAAGTATCAAAATCGGCATATTGAGCTGCCCCGTTTGCGGAAGCTTTTCCAGAACCGCACCCATCACAGATTGATTCGGGTTAGAACTCGGTGAAGAAACGTTCGGCGACGAGTTTGGTGTTTCAAAAGAACTTTTGGGAGTACTTTCCGGATTAATCGGCTGACTGTTTTCATCCTCGCTGCTTACCGACGGCTCATCCTCGGTATAAGCCGTATTGGTAACAACAAAATCGTCACTGTCACCCGAAATCTTCACCGTATAGTTATCCGGAACGGATTTCTCCGTTAATGTCCATTCGGCAGAACCGTCAAGTGCTTTCCATTGATAGCGCCAATTATTCTCCTCATTCAGTATCACGCTTTCATATATATTGCCGTTTTTTAGCAACTGAACGGAAATTTTATCGGGTCTTTCCTTAGAGTTGTTGTCCTCCCAGATTTTCAGAACCGAAATATCCTTCGTATTTTGTATTTGTTCCTTCTCATATTTTATGACAACGGGAAAATTTTCATCTTCATCACCATAAAATACCACAATCATAGGCATCGGAGAATACCTCTCGCCATTCTGCTCAGAACTGCTGCCCGTCAAAAGATAAACGCCTTTGGAAAGACCATCAAACTCCACCCTGCTTTTGGTGTCGGTATTTCCGCTTAAAAACGGTTCTTTTTTATCACGTGCAATGTACGCTTCCAGCGTTTGTGCCGCTTCGTTCTCGTGATAATCGATGTGATATTCCGCATATTCATCTGTCGGCTCATACTTTCCGCTGTCGTCTATCAGTCCTATCTGATACAGCCTGAATTCCACGCCGCCGACAACATAAACTCCCGTTATCGAAAAATCCTCCGCTTCATAAGCACGGGCATTGATTCCAAACAAAAAGCTTATCAGCAGCAGTGCCGCCAAAAGAAAAGCGATACAATATTTTGTTTTTACAATTCCTTTCGTCATATTCCTCCGCCTTTCTGTTGATAGTTACTTGGAAATGATGTTCTCCAGTGCCTCTTTCACGGCAGACTTCACAGAGCTTTGAATTTCATTGTGCATTTGCTCTTTCAATTCCTCCAACATTTCCGAAATATCCGATTTTATATCATTATTGCTTTTCGCAATATTATCGGCTGAATCCATACTGTCCGTTTTCGGTTCCTCATTTGATAAATCAGAAGGAACGGCAACGTTTTCAATATACATATCAGCAGCATTCTGCGCGGCTTTAAACACACCGCAAAGACTTAACGCCGCCTGTGCAATATTTCCCGCTTCGTCAAGCTGGATTTTGCGGCTTTTGAGCTGTTCCTCAAGCTCGGCATTTTTCTCTTTCAGCTCCCGCATCACTTTGCTTTGACGCAAAAGAAGCTCCAACATATCCGATTTGCTTAATCTTCTCAAATCCTTTTCCGTCATAACGGCACCTCAAAACCTATTAAACTCATAGGCATCATAATAGTTAAATGCAACTAACCTGCTCCATTTTATAAACCCTCATATTCATTGATATGAGGGAACTTAGTTGAATATTCCTCCATTGGCAAATTCCTCTTTGAAAAAGCCTGCCCCAAACAACTAATTAAATTAAATACATCTAACTTAATTTATGGAATTATATCATACAATTAAGAATATTGCAATACAAAATTATATCAATCTTTGGCGCTATAAATCATTTATTTTTGTTATATTTATACACAAAGTACAATAAATTCAACTAAAAGATGTCTATCAAAATATAACAAATGCACAAAGAAAAACTCCTGCTTTCCGACAGTAAAAAAATTGCTTAATATGAGAATACAAAACTTTCCTGCCCTCAAAACAATTTCGTGATATAAATATTTCTGTAATTTATTGAATTTTTCCGATAAGTATTATATTATAGTTATATCAAATATTTTATGTCAAGAGGTGATTTTTTGCTCCAGAAGTTTTTGAATCATTTAGGCTCAGGCAAAACACAGAAAATTGTTTTTTCTGTTGTTCTTTTGCTGAGTATTCTCGTTATTATTTTTAAAACCGTCAGTATTCAGCAAACCGCTAAGGAAGAGGAGGAAAATATTCGTTATGCCGATGCAACGGTCAATCACGTTGTTACCTATTCTTCCTCCGATGAACAAGGAAATATTATTGAACATTACGATGTACAGGTCAGCTTTACCGTTGACAACAATACCTATTCCAATATTACCATCAACGATACTGTCCCCGTTCAAATCGGAAACAATGTGACGGTCAAATATTATGAAGGATACCCCGAAAACTGTCAAATCGAAACGACAAAAGGCTTCAATCTGGGATTATTCCTTTTTTATCTGTTCTTTATCTTTTTAGCGGTCGGCAGTATTGCCATTATCTCTTTTATTTCCAAGCAAGAACGAATCGAAAATCAAAAAAAGGTGCGTGCGGAAATCAACGAACAGCACCGAAAGGACGAAGAAGCGATCAGCTTCCTGAAAAGAGATTACTATCAGACAGAACCTAACCCGTTTGATAACAGCACCGAATATAATTCCACCGATCTCTACACAGGCGACGAAAATCCGTTTGACGATACGACCGATTACAGCCAGATGTACGATCAGCACGATGTCACGGATTCTTTCTGTGACGCAGAAGGTTCCTATACGGGATATGAGGGTCAGCAGAACAACAACGGATTTTATGGTTCTTCACAGGAATTCGGCACGGAACCGGGCTTTTCCGATACTCCGTCTGTTTCTCCGCAGAATCCGTTTTCTGATAATAATGACTACAGCAACTCTCTCGGAAGCGGCGTTGACGCTTATGCCGACCCGTTCGCTCCATATTCGGGATATGACGACAACCATTAATCTTTAATTTTTTCGGGCAGGTATGCGATTATGAAGATATTTAAAAAAACTGCAACATTGATTCTTGCCGCTGCCGTTCTGCTTTGCGGATGCAGCATTACAAATGATAAAGAGGAAATACCCGAAACAACCGATACGGTACAGGAAAGTGTCAGCTCCGAAATTTCCGCACCGGAATCCACCGAAAGCGTTCCCCCCGCGCCGAAAGAGACCCGTGAGGATTTCATCGCCAGAATCAACGATTATGATTCAAAATATTTTGTCAAAAAACTGAATGACAATCTTTTGAAATATTTTTCGATCATCTATCTGAATGTCGTTAATTTCAACAATGATATTGATTTCGGTACAAAAATAAAAGCAAGCGACCTTGACAATATGATGTATCTGCTCAACTATGACTGTCCCGAACTGATTCATCTGACAGGCGATTATATGCCAAAGTACGTTGACGAGGAGCAGCAAACGGTTTCGGGCGTAAGACTGTGGTTTATTATGGACAAGGAATTTTACAATACAGCGGTAAAACAGCTTGACGACTTTATTACCGACCTTCAGGAAAAGGTCAAAGACCAAAATGAACTTCAGCGTGAATTATATATATACGACTATTTGTTTAACAATACGATTTATAACGAAACCGAATTATACTCCGGTTCGATATACGGTACCATCATCAATCACAAAGGACGCTGTGAGGGACTCTGCAAATCGTTTATGTGGTGTATGCGAAAGTTGGGTAATGAATGTCTTTGCGTTTCGGGAATGCCGAAATGGGAAACCACTTCCGTTTATTCTAGCCATTCGTGGAATATCGTAAAAATAGACGGCGAATATTATCACCTTGATATTACTGTTGATAATATGAACGCTGCGGAGGGCGAGCACAATCCGCCTACTTATGGTTTTTTTAATGTGACGGACAGTTTTGTACTGGAAAGCCGTACCATAGAAAAAACCTATACCGACCTCGGTATTCCTGCCTGTACGGACGAAAGCAAGAATTATCACATCCGAAAAGGATTGATCATCCGGAAAACCGATGACATTAAAACAGCATTCTTTAATATGCTTCGGCGCAAATTCAAAGAAAACAGCTTTGATAATATTACCATCAAATTTGACGATACCGAAAATTATAACAATGTCGTTCAAAACATCAATGAATATTTAAAGGAATTCTTTGCAAAATATTCCATTACGGGCTATACCTATACCACCTACTGCAATCAGTTGTCAAGAACAATGGTACTTTACTGCGATGCGGAAAGCCTACAGTTACAGGAAGATTCGCAGGCTGTTATCACCGACGAGCCGATTTCCGATGACAATATCGAGCCTGTGGAGGAAAGCACAGATATTCCGCCCGATGAGCAGCAGGAACAGGTTGATAATAATGAAATGCTTCCGTCGGAGAACTGGGAACAACAGGAATAAAGGAGGGATTTTGTGAAAAGTAAACTATCACTGTCAAGAATGGGTATGCGCGGCAGTCTTGCACTGATCATTGTCGGCACACTGATACTGACATTCGGCATTTTCATTGACAGCAACAGCCGAAAGCTGCCCGAAAATGCAGGTGAAACAACCGCTGTCATTGTTAAATTCATCAGCAACGAAAACAACGAGATCCAATCGACCACCACACTTGTTTCGTATGTCGTCAAGGGTAAAATATATGAAAATATTCCTCTCGGTCAGTATCAGGCATCCTGGCATACGGGAGATGAGATCGACATATTGTACAGCATTGATGCTCCCGAGATCATATGGACCAAAACGATGGTTTACAGTGGCTACTTGTTTATGCTGTTATCGGTACCATTTTTAACCATCGGCATTTATAAAATCATTCAATTCGCACGAATGAAAGCCAAAAGCCGAAAAAGTGACAACAGTACAGAAGATTATGACGAAGAAAATGAAATGGATGTCGAAAGTGGGTTCAAATTCCGTATTTCCACCGTGATCATTCCCTTTGCGGCAGGCATTCCGTTTACTGCGCTCGGAGTCCTTCTGTATCTTTTGAAGGTCAATGAATTTCTTACAATATTGATCACTGCACTCGGATTGCTTGCTCTTTTTGCAGGAACTATTGCCTTGATCAACTTCGGCAGAAAAAAGACAAAAAACAAACTGTAAAAACATCAGCTTCAATTCTCATATTGAAGCTGATGTTTTTATGTCAAAAGGAATTGATAAAAGAAAGATGAATTAAATTTGATATTTTTGTTTTGTTGTGGTATGATATTCTATATAAAATTTCGACAAATAAAGGTGTGTTGTAAATTTGAACAGTATTAAAGTTTTTTCGGGCAAGCTGAACGGTACCGTGTCGGTGCCGCCGTCAAAAAGCGCTGCTCACAGAGCAATCATCTGTGCGTCGTTCGCAAAAGGAAAAAGCGTAATTGCACCTGTTGAGCTGTCCAATGATATAAAAGCAACGATCGGATGTATGCAAGCCTTGGGTGCGGACATTATGCTTGAAGGCAAAACGCTGACTGTTGACGGTACGAATCTCTTTCAAACCAAATCTGCTTTTCTGGACTGCGGCGAAAGCGGCTCCACCCTTCGTTTCTTGATTCCTGCGGCGGCTGTCGGCGGTGTGGAAGCCGAATTTGTCGGTCACGGAAAGCTCCCCGAAAGACCCATCGGAATTTATCTGGACTGCCTGCCCCAAAAGGGTGTTGTGTGTGAAACAGAAGGCGGTCTGCCGCTGAAAACAGCAGGAAAGCTAAAAAGCGGCATTTATCAGATTCCCGGCAATGTCAGTTCACAGTTTATTACAGGACTTTTACTTTCGCTTCCTCTGCTCGACGGTGACAGCGAAATCATTCTCACCTCTCCGGCTGAGTCGGTGGGCTATATCCATATGACGACCGATATTATGCAATCGTTCGGTGTTCAGATCGAGGAAAGCGAAAACGGTTGGAAAGTGCGCGGCGGTCAGCACTATCAGGCACGAAACTTTACGGTTGAAGGCGACTGGTCACAGGCTGCGTTTTTTATGACAGCGGCGGCTCTCGGCGGAAGTATCACAATCGATAATTTAGATACCGGCTCGCATCAGGGTGACAAAGCCTGTACGGAAATCTATTCCCGTTTCGGTGCAGAGGTCACCACAGATGAAAACGGAGCGATCACGGTCACTCACAACACGCTTCACGGCATTGACATAGATGCCACCAATATTCCCGACGCTGTACCTGCCTTGGCGGTGACAGCGGCTCTTGCAGAAGGAACAACACATATCACGGGCGCGGCGCGGCTTCGGATAAAGGAATGTGACCGTCTGGCGGCTATGCGTGACGGACTGTCAAGGCTCGGAGCGAATATTCGGGAAACAGACGACGGATTCATCATCACAGGTGTCGACAAACTGCACGGCGGCACAGTCGAGGGATACAACGACCACAGAATCGTAATGTCGTTGGCGGTCGCCTCTGTTGGCTGTGACGGAGAAATTGTCATTTCGGATAGGGAAAGCATTAACAAATCCTATCCGACATTCTTCGAGGATTTTAAAAAGCTGGGAGGAAAAACAAATGTCATCTTGGGGTAATGCAGTAAAAATCTCAATATTCGGTGAAAGTCACGGCAACGGAATCGGTGTTGTGATCGACGGACTGCCATCGGGCGAAAAACTTGATATGGAAAAAATCTATCTTCAGATGGGCAGACGTGCGCCCGGAAAAGACAAGGCGGCTACACCCCGTCTTGAAAAGGATTTTCCCGAAATTCTGTCGGGCGTTCTGAATGATACAACAACGGGTGCACCCCTTTGTGCTGTCATCAAAAACACCAATACACGTTCTCAGGACTATGGAAATCTTCTGACAAATCCTCGTCCCGCACACGCGGATTTTACGGGCTTTGTTCGCTACAACGGATTTAATGACATCCGAGGCGGCGGACATTTTTCGGGCAGACTGACGGCGCCACTTGTGTTTGCAGGCGCGGTATGCCGCCAGATTCTGGAAAGAAGAAATATTAAAATCGCCGCACATATTTCATCGATCGGCGATATACAGGATCAGCGCTTTGACGGTACTGCTATTTCCAATGAGCTTATCGAGCGTTTGTCAACCACTGTTTTCGGACTCATAGACCAAAGTGCCGAGGCTCCTATGCGTGAACTGATAGAAAATTGCCGTATGAATCGGGACAGTATCGGCGGAACGATTGAATGTGCCATTGTCGGTGTTCCTGTCGGTGTCGGTTCCCCTATGTTTTACGGTATCGAAAATGTGATCTCATCCATTATTTTCGGAATTCCCGCGGTCAAAGGAATTGAATTTGGTGCAGGCTTTGACGCTTCCAAAATGCGCGGAAGCGAAAACAACGATGAATTTTACTATGATGGTGACACAGTAAAAACACGCACCAACCATCACGGCGGAATTCTGGGAGGAATCAGTTCGGGTATGCCGATCATTTTTCGCACGGCGATCAAACCTACTCCATCAATTTCTCAAGAGCAAAAAACTGTTGATCTTGATACAAAAAGCGACAGTGTGCTTGAAATTCACGGCAGACACGACCCCTGTATTGTTGTAAGAGCCGTACCTGTTGTTGAAGCGGCAGCAGCTGTTGCTATAGTGAATCTTCTTGCGGAGGTGCAAAAGCTTTGAGTCTGAAACCAATCAGAGATGAAATCGACAATATTGACAATCAAATCATAGAGCTGTTCAAGCAGAGAATGAACTGTTCCAAAAAAGTAGCCGAATACAAGTTGGAAAACGGTATGCAGATATTTAACGCAGAGCGTGAAATGCAGATTCTTGACGCAGTGGAAGAAAGGGCAGGAATTTATGGCGGCAGCGCGCGTCAGCTTTATTCCACAATAATGGAGATCAGCCGTGCATTACAGCACGATATGCTCGGAAGCGGCGAAAAAATCCGAAACGAAATTTTAAGTGCCGACAAGAACATTCCTTTCGCCTCGGACCGCGTACAGGTTGCCTGCTTCGGTGTTCCCGGAACCTACGCTCATCAGGCAACATTAAAGGTGTTTCCCAACTGCACGCCGCATTTTTATCCGTCATTTCAAGATGTATTCTCCGCCATTCAGAATGGTGAAGCGGAATTCGGTGTTGTTCCAATAGAAAACAGTTCCGCGGGTTCGGTAACGGACGTTTACGACCTAATGCTGAAATATCGTTTTCACATTGCGGCGGCGGCGGATATTTCCGTCAATCACGTTCTTGCGGTCAACAAGGGCACGGCAATATCCGATATAACAAAAGTATATTCGCACCAGCAGGCACTTTCCCAATGCTCGGACTTTTTCAGAGCGCACAGCAACATCACACCCGAAAAATACATCAGTACTGCCGCATCGGCAAAAATGCTTTCGGAAACAGGGGACAAAACCTCTGCGGCGATATGCTCGGAGGAAGCTGCCGAAACATACGGGCTGGAAATCATCCTTCGCGGTTTTCAGAACAATCCGAACAACACTACACGCTTTATTGTCATTTCCAAAAAGCTGTACATAGAAGAAAATGCCGATAAAATCAGTCTTTGTTTTTCACTGCCCCACATCACCGGCTCTCTTTACAGTACGCTTTGCCGCTTTGCGGTACACGGACTGAATCTGACAAAGCTGGAATCCCGTCCGAAATTCGGAACATCATTTGAGTACTTATTCTATCTTGACTTCACAGGAAACACATCTGATAAAGATACCTTAAATCTTTTATCGGCTTTATCCGACGAACTTGCGGAATTCTCATTCCTCGGAAATTACAGAGAAATTCATAATTCATAATGCATAATTCATAATTCCCTACGGGTGACCGGAAGAAATTTGCTGAATAAAATAAATAAAACGCTATGTCACACATAAAAATGACATAGCGTTTTATTGATTCATTTTAGCTTTTGTCATCGTTTGTATATCCGCTCCAATATGACACTCAACCCGTTTGTGACAATCAATATTTAACGGTAGAAAGCAGTATTTTTTCGGCTGCTTTAATGCCGTCAACTGCGGCGGAAATAATTCCTCCCGCAAAACCTGCCCCCTCTCCGCAAGGATAAAGACCTTTCAGCGATACCGACTGCATTGTTTCATCACGAAGAATTCGTACAGGTGAAGAACTTCGGCTTTCCACGGCGGTAAGAACCGCATCTCCGTCGGCAAAACCCGACAGTCTGTGATCCATCACGGCGATTCCCTCACGGAGAGAATCGGTCATAAACGGCGGCAGAACATTATTAAGATTTGTCAGTTCTACGCCCGGTCGGTATGTCGGAATTACCGAACCGAGTGCGGCAGATTTTTGTTTTTTCAGAAAGTCGCATACACGCTGAACGGGAGCATTGTAATTTTCACCGCCTGCAAGAAACGCCCGACGCTCAAGGCTGCGCTGAAGTCGAACACCTGCCAGAATATCACCGCTGCCGAAATCGTTGGTATTGATACCGACCAAAAGAGCGGAATTGGCATTTCGTCCGTCACGGGCAAATTCGCTCATACCGTTCGTCACTAAATGTCCCTGCTCGCTTGCCGCCGCCACAACGGTTCCGCCCGGACACATACAAAAAGTATAAACGCCTCTGCCGCCGGCAAGATGAACCGCTAACTTATAATCTGCTGCCGAAAGATACGGACTGTTATAAAAATCTCCATACTGACTTTGATTGATATTTTCCTGTAAATGCTCGATTCTCACACCCATCGCAAACGGTTTCTGCTCCATCGCTATGCCGCTGTCCAAAAGCATTTCAAACGTATCTCTGGCACTGTGTCCGACTGCAAGAATGATATGGTCGGTGTCCAGCGTTTGTTGATCGCCGTGAGAAGACAGGACGGCTCCCGTCAATTTCCCATCAGCCGATCGCAGACCGATCAACTGTGTTTCAAAAAGCACCTCTCCGCCGAGCCGAATGATTTCTTTCCGTATATTTTTTACGGTACCTTTCAGCATATCCGTTCCGATATGCGGTTTTGCCAGATACAAGATCTCTTTCGGCGCGCCGTGTGCGGCAAATTCCAACAGCACCTTTCGGGTTCGGCTGTCCTTTGTTCCTGTATTCAGTTTGCCGTCGGAAAAGGTTCCTGCCCCTCCCTCGCCGAACTGAACGTTAGAGGTGATGTCAAGGCTGCCGCCGCTCCAAAATGTGTTCACATCTTTGGTTCTGCTGTCAACATCACGTCCGCGCTCAATGACGATCGGTCTTTGTCCTGCCTGCGCCAGGATCAGCGCCGCAAACAGACCGCAGGGACCGCTACCCACGATCACAGGACGTTTTTCAAGCGGCTTGGACACGGGCAGCAGATACTGATATTCTTCCACGATCACTGCACTGCGGCATTTGGATACAGCCTTTTTTTCACTGCCGAAAAACTTAACATCGACCGTTGCCTGAAAATGAATCTGATTTTTCTTTCTTGCGTCAACACTTCTTCTGTAAAGTGAAACATATTCTATTGCTTCACTCCGGACATTCAGTTTTTTTGCCGCCGCTTTTTTGATCGTTTCATCATTATAATCCAGCGGCAAAAAAATATCACTAATTCTTATCATTCTTTTATTTCCTTTATCATTTCATAGATTTTGACGGCAGCATCGCACTTCCAAACGCAAAATGAAGATTATAGCCGCCGCATTCGCCGTCAACATCCAGCAGCTCACCAACAATAAAAAGATTCCTGATTTTTCTTGACATCAATGTATTCGGGTCAACATATTCCGAATTGATACCACCTGCACTGACCTGCGCCGATTTATAGTCATTTCCCGTAACAGGCGTAAAGATAAAGTTCTTCGCACCCCACGCAAGTTTTTTTATATCGTGGTCTGTCAGCGAACGGCAGGGCTTTGACGCCAACCCGCAGTATTGCGCTATTGATTGCGAAAGCTTTTTGTTCAGTGCCGCAGAAAGCAAATCTGTTGTTTTACCATCCAAAAATATTTTTTTGCATTGATACAAATAGGTACATAGATCGTTATACTGAAAATCGCTCATCACATCAACAGAAATTTTGATTTCCCGATACGCTCTTCCGTTGATTCGATTCAGCATAAAAAATTCATTGACAAAGCGTGAAATTTCAAACACACATATTCCGGAAATCCCGTAATCGGTAAACTGTATTTCTCCGTTACGGTGAAGAAGCTCTTTTCCGTCAGCAAGAAGCGATACTCTGCCTTTTGCTCTTACACCTTTCAGATTTTTATACCGTTCCTTGGCAGATACGGGCGAAAGCGTCGGAAACAGCGGTGTGCTGTGAATACCAAGCCTTTTCAGCAACTGATAACCGCTGTCATTCGCACCCAAAAGCGGTGACGCCTGTGAGCCTGTCGCAAACACAACATACTGCGCTTTTACCGTGAGCGTTTCGGATGTGATAATAAATTCACCGTTTTTCTTGTCAATTTCCTTTATCTTAAAATCGCACAGTTCTTCAACACCAAAACGATTTAATTCGTTTCTCATACCGTCAAGCACTGTTTCGGCTCTGTTACTGTAAGGATATACTCGTCCCTCCTCGTCGGCATTCAGCAAAATACCCATACTGCCGAAAAATTTCTTTAGATCCTTTAAAGAAAAATTTGACAATACGGAATGAACAATTTCCTTATCGCCGTAATAATGCTTTAATGACAAATTCAGATTGGTAACATTACATCTGCCGTTGCCCGTTGCAAGAAGCTTTCTTCCCGTGCGAGCCTGCCGTTCAATAATGACGGTACTGCCGAAACCGAGCTTTTTGGCACAGGCAATTGCCACAGCAAGCCCTGATGCTCCTCCGCCTATGATTGCTGTTTTAACATTTTTGATCTCCATACTATCCCCGAATTCAAATATATTTCATTTTATCATAACACATATCTTCGATTCATTCAATACATTTCGTTTATTTTAGTCACTCTGCCTGAAATTCTATTTTTCACTGTCGAATCATACTATGAAAACAGATCAAACTTGTTAAGGGGGGTGCCGTGACGTGCAGGAAAAGATTCGGGAAAATGTTCGGGAAAAACTGACGATCAAAAGTCAACTATTAACTGTCATACAGACTGCTATTTGTGTAATCGCCGTTATCGCCGCCGTTGTCATTAAGGCGATCGGCGGCGATATTTACGCCAATGTCGCTTCGTGGTATTTTGATACTCTTGGCAATTCCGTTTTTACGGATGGCAAGGAATTATTCTCTCCGCCGAAAGACAACACACAAGTAAAGGAAACAAGCAACCTTTCTCCGATAACCAATGATCAAAACAGCGACCCTGCGACCGTTTCCGGAGAGAAAGACAAATGACATTACGCATAGGAAAGCTTTCGGTGGAGTTAAGTTATCCTCTTGTCGCAATAATGACTGCGGTGATCATATTAGACAGATCTATGTCGGTCATTGTCTGCTTTGCGGCGGCAATAATGCACGAATCGGGGCATATCATCGCACTGCGCCGCTGCGGAGCAATGCCGGAGCGTGTCAAACTGACATTGTTTGATATTGCAATTATTGACCAAAAGAAATATACAAGAAGCTACGGTCAAGAACTGGTAGTGGTTTTGGCAGGTGTGACAGTCAATTTTGCAATGGCGTTACTGTT
>CADCRH010000052.1 GCA_902803805.1 uncultured Ruminococcus sp. | reverse complement strand
CTTTGACGGAAGTTCCAAAAGAATATCATCTCTGAGCAGAGCGTCAGTATCGAGCTTATAGTCGGGTGCTTCAATATAATCGTCACCACTTTCCTCGGAAAGCGCGGCAACGAGAATATGACGGAATTGATGGGCGAATTTTCTGTCGGACGGAACCGCACAGCGGTCACAAGTAAAATGACACTCCCATTCGGTTTCGGCTTCAAAATAAACAACACCTGCGTGATTGCTGACATTGATCACGGCAGAAACGGGCTTCGGAAAGGAAACCGTACTGCCCGAAATATCGGACAAATCAACTGTCGTTTGTACAGAAAGGCTTTCATTCTCATCTAAAAAAATTTTTTTCAGATCAAGAATCATACACTCACCTCAACAGATCATTTTTAAAACGCCATACATTATTATAATGATATGAAGCGTTTTTGTCAATAGTTTTTTCGATTTTAACGCCGAAAATTAGCAGAACAAACGGGAAAGCGTCTGCCTTCCCGTTTGTATTTTCTAAGGATTCATTTTTTCTGAAATCAAATCTTTACCGAGATAGCGTCAAGGCTTGTCGGAAGCTCTGTTTCGTCTGCGGATACAAGGAATGTAAACTTTGTTTCCGTCTTAGCGGCAAGCGCATTGATCTTCTCAATAAAATCTGCAAACTGTGTAAAGTCCTGACCGCCGATTTTGAGTGTCGAGTCGATAAGAACATCTGTAAGGTCGTAGTTGCCTGCACAAAGACCGCTCAGGAAACCGAAAAATGCATCGTAGCCTGTGATAGAATACTGCTCGGTGTCGATCAGTCTTGCCTTATGAGTGACATCATAAGTCAGCTTTGAGCCCTTCTCAATAACAACAACGTTGCCGTTGGAGCTTTCTACTGCATCATTGGTCAGGTTGATGAGCTTTTTGGTCTTGCCTGTGCCTTTTTTACCTACGATAAGTGTTACCATAATATTTTTGCCTCCTTGATAATTCACCGTCAAGCGGATAATGGATCGTCTAATAGAATTTTACAATAAATCGTGCGTACTGTCAACGTATTTTGTTGTTTTCAGCAGAATTATTTCAGTCTTGCTTCCAGTGCTTCCTTCTGGTCTTCATAGCCGGGCTTGCCGAGAAGCGCAAACATATTCTTCTTGTAGCTTTCTACACCGGGCTGATTGAACGGATTGATACTGAGTGTATAACCGCTGATCGCACAAGCCTTTTCAAAGAAATAGATGAGATAACCAAGCTCTGTTTCGCTGACCTCGGGAACATTCAGCACAACATTCGGAACACTGCCGTCGGTATGAGCAAGAACCGTACCCTCAAATGCTTTCTTGTTGACAAAATCGACCGTTTTGCCCGAAAGGAAGTTCAAACCGTCTACATTTTCGGGGTCTGTGCCGATCTCAATTTCATACTTCGGCCTGTCGATCTGAACAACTGTTTCAAACATTGTTCTTGTACCGTCCTGAATGAACTGTCCCATTGAGTGAAGGTCTGTCGAGAAAACAACGGAAGCCGGGAAAAGTCCCTTTTGATTTTTTCCTTCGCTCTCACCGAATAACTGCTTCCACCATTCATTCATCATTGTGAATGCCGGCTCATAGCTTACCAAAAGCTCAATGGACTTGCCTTTACGATAAAGAATATTTCTGATAGCGGCATACTTATAGCAGTCGTTCTTGTCAAGGTCTGTGTCGCAAAGTTCTTCACGGGCTTTTGCCGCACCCTGCATCAGCGCATCAATATCAGCACCGGAAACAGCGATCGGAAGAAGTCCGACAGCAGTAAGAACCGAGAAACGTCCGCCTACATCATCGGGTACCACAAATGTCTGATAACCTTCGCGGTCTGCCAGCATTTTCAGTGTTCCCTTTGCCTTATCGGTCGTGCAGTAGATTCTTTCCTTTGCGCCCTCTTTGCCGTACTTCTTTTCAAGAAGTTCTCTGAACACTCTGAAAGCAATGGCAGGCTCGGTGGTCGTTCCCGATTTGGAGATCATATTGATGGAAACGTCCTTGCCCTCACAGATTTTCAGAAGCTCGGCAAGTGCTGTTGAACTGATGGAATTACCTGTAAAGTAAATGTCGGGCGTATCCTTCGGAAGTGCGTTATAGTTCGGTGATTTGAGGAACTCGATCGCCGCTCTTGCTCCGAGATAAGAGCCGCCGATACCGATAACAATAAATACCTGTGTATCGTTTTTGATCTTCTCGGCTGCCTTTTTGATTCTTGCAAACTCGTCCTTATCGTAATCTACGGGCAGATCGACCCAACCCGTGAAGTCGTTTCCAAGACCTGTTTTGCTGTGAAGAAGCTCGTGAGAAGCTTTGATCTGCGGTGCGATCGCCTCGTATTCTTCATTGGAGATAAACTGTTTCACGTGCTTGTCGTTAAGACTGATAGACATAAGTATATATCCTCCTTGTTTTATACAAAATTCCGTATCAGAATTTTTATATGATGGAATGCCATAAATACATTTTACAATATTTCTTTTGTTTTTGCAAGGAATATTGTTATAATATTATTAATTTTTTAACAATCCTTTCTTTTGGAAGGATTCATTGGGTCGGAAGGAAAAAAATTTCAAGTGAAATATTCTTGATTTATCAAAGATTCATCTTGACAGTGTGGATTTTATAATGTAAATTGATATATGTAATCGTTTGATAATCAGAAAAATTCCGAAGGGATTGGAAAGAATGACACAGCCAAAATATGATGGCAGAAATCACCCCAGCTCATCAGGCGGCGATGACAAGGAGCTTTATTCAAGAAGCGACCATCAAATCAATACGGAATCTTTCAATCACCGACACAACACGGTCAGAAACGAAAGACATCCTATGCCCGAACAGTCGGCACCATCGCATCCGACAAAACAAAAGGCAAAATATTCAAAAAAAAGCAGACAGCAGGCATATTATGCCGCTGCTGCCCGTGCAAGACGCGATGCCGTATCGGCGGCGGTTGCACAAAAAAGAAAAAAAGCATTTATCAGAAGATTGATCGCAGTTACCTGTGTTCTGGCACTGTTGGTCGGAGTGGTAACGCTGATTTCGTCATCGGGAATCTTCGACGAGGATGAGCCGACATTTACACAGGCAGAACCCTATGAAAAAACCGAGCTGCAAGTCGGTCTGAACGGCAGCAGTTCCGCTGCTCCGACACCTTCCGAGGTTTCCGAGGAAGAAGAGTCCAAAATGCCGAAATATGAATTCACCCGAAGTTTTACCGTGAACACCGACAGGCTGACCGACAAACAGAAAAATACTTTGAAAAAAAAGCTGACCTCTGAATTTATCGTACTGTATGATATGACCTCGGACGAAATATTATATGAAAAAAACGGAACAAAAATTCTCTATCCGGCAAGTACTACCAAAATTCTTACCGCTATCGTAGCAAGCAAGATCATCACAGACCCCAAAAAAATGATTACTGTTGGTGATGAGATCGAGCTGATAGGAGAAGATTCAAGTGTTGCAGGACTGGAACAGGGAATGAAACTGCCGTTTGAAGCGCTGCTTGACGCTCTTTTGCTTCCGTCCGGAAATGACGCCGCTTATACCATTGCGGTCAACTGCGCAAGAATCTATGCCGACGATAACAGCCTTTCCAACGAAGAAGCTGTTACACTGTTTATGGAACTGGTGAACGACTGCGCCAAGCGGCTCGGTGCAGAGGACACACATTTTGTCACTCCCGACGGCTGGCACGATGAAAGTCACTACACGACAGCAGAAAATCTTGCACGTTTTGCGGCATATGCCAAAACAGTACCAATTGTCAAAAAAGCCTGTGCGAAACCTTATGCAAGCTGGGAACTTGACGACGGAAGAATTTTGGAATGGGAAAATTCCAACAAGCTGATTCTGAGTGGTTCGGAGCTGTATTCCGAATACTGTGACGGAATGAAAACAGGTTTTACCGATGAAGCTGGTTCCTCTGTTGTCGCTTCTGCCACAGTCGGCGGACATACATTGATCGCTGTTGTAATGAACGGCGAAACACTCTATACGAAATACAACGATGCCAATTATTTATTTAAAGAGGGCTTCAAAGCCAACAGCCTGACATATACCTACGGCTTTGGCGAGGAATCCGAAGAATTATATGAAGAGGAAGACGAGGACGAAAGTGAAAGTCCTGACGAGGAAGATCCGGAATCCGACACGGAAAGTATTGACGAAGAAATTTCCGTGGACAGCGAGAGTCCGGAAAGCATTGCAGAAAACTCTGAGCCTGTGGACACTTCCGAAATCACCTCCCAAACCATTGAGGATTCGGAAAATTCAGAGAACAGCAATGAATCAAGCGCCAACTAAACTTTTAAAAATAATATTGAATATATCGCCGAAGGTAATTTCTTTGATACTCTGTGCGGCGGCAATCGGATATTCTGCTATCTGTTTGCCGCCGTTTTTATATACGATCTTACCGATTTGATCGCCCTTTTTGACAGGTGCGGACAATTCCTTCGGCAAGGATACATCATAGGTGATCTTCTCTTTATCACCCTTTTTGATAAGAATGGATGAATTGATGTTGGTTTGGGTTTTTAACAGCGGCTCCATACCGTTTTTGACCTGTATCTCCTTTAAGGCTTCATCGGGAACGGTCGGTGTAAACATTGTATAATTGGCAAAGCCGTAATCAAGAAGCTTGGAAGCGTCGGAAAAGCGTTCTTTGCTTGTTTTGCTTCCCAGTACAACGGCGATCAGGCTCAAACCGTCGCGCTCGGCTGTCGCGCTGACACAGCTTCCTGCCTGTGAGGTGGTGCCTGTTTTCAGTCCCGTAATTCCCTTGTAGCTTTTCAAAAGCTTGTTGGTATTGACAAGCTGGGTCTTGCCATCGCGGAGATTATCCATCCATATGCCGCTGTATTCCAGAATTTTTTTGTGCTTGATCAGTTCTCTGGACATGACTGCAACATCATAGGCACTTGTCACGTGTCCGTCCTCATCAAGTCCGTTGCAGTTTTTGAACACGGTTTCTTTCATACCAAGCTGCTGCGCCTTTTTATTCATCTGTGCAACAAATTCCTCCTCTGTTCCGCAGATATGCTCGGCAAGAGCAACCGCAGCATCATTGGCACTTGCCACGATCGTTGCCTTTACCATTTCGTCCACTGTCATTGTTTCGCCCGGCTCCAACCAAATATCCGAACCGCCCATTGAGGAAGCGTGAGCAGATGTTGTAACGGTGTCCGACCACGCAATTTTTCCGCTGTCTATCGCTTCCATCACTAATGTTAATGTCATCACCTTGGTAATGGATGCACAGGCACGAACCTCGTGCGGATTTTTTTCATAAAGAATTTCTCCCGTATTTGCGTCCATCAGCACCGCCGCAGGAGCAGTGATTTCATCCTCCGACAGTGCCGAAGCGTCCGACGGCACACCTGCCACAAAAAAACATACCAACATCAACAACAATATTTTCTTGATCAATTTCATAATGCCCCTCCAAAACATTGCTTTTTAGAAAAGTATATGCGGCAGATGCATAAAAATTATACGATCGTTACTTTGTTTTTTCGGAACCAGTGGTCAAGCTGGATAATATAGGCGAGAATCTGCGGCGCTTTCATCAACTGCCCGTACCAAGGAGAGGAAATTTTATCGGGATTTTCAATAATGGCTTCCACACCGTTACGGTCAAGGATCTCATACAGCGGAGAGGTTTTGTCATTCAGAATCTCCTGTACGTGCAGCGCACAAAGCTTAAAATAAACGGGGTTATGCGTTTTTGGATAAGGACTTTTTTTGCGGTCGATGATCGAATCGGGGAGCAGTCCCCTGAATGCCGCTCTGACGATTCCCTTTTCCCTGCCGCCAAGCGCTTTGATATGCCACGGAAGATTATAGGCATATTCCACAATACGATAATCGCAGAACGGTACTCTCACTTCCAGACCGTTATACATTGACATTCTGTCCTTGCGGTCAAGAAGCGTTTGCATAAACCAATAAAAATTCAGTGCAAACATCTCTCTCATTCGTGCGTCCTGTTTTGTGTCGGTCGGCAGTTTATCCGTATTATTGCAGGTATCGAGGTATCTTTGACGGACATATTCTTCGCCGCGCGGCAGAAAACCGTCTTTCAGTATCGAACGTCTGATGTCCAGTGAGCGTGACCACGGGAAATTATCATCAAACAAAATCTCGGCATTGTGATACCACGGATAACCCCCGAACAACTCATCAGCACACTCTCCCGAAAGTGCCACTGTAAAATCTTCTTTGATTTTCCGGCAGAACAGCAGCAGTGACGAATCAACGTCAACCATTCCGGGAAAATCTCTTGCGTCGGCAGCCGCCGTCAGTGCCTGATAAAGGTCATAGTTATCGATCGTCACACTATGATGATCGGAACCGATCGCATTCACCATTATTCCGATAAATTCACTGTCGGGTGTCGGCTGAAACAAGCTTTTTTGAAAATATTTTGCGTTGTCCTCATAGTCAATGGAATAGGTATCAATGGCTTTCATATGATTGCGTTTGTGATGATTTGCCGCCACATAGGAGATAATACTGGAATCCAGTCCTCCCGAAAGAAAACAGCACAGCGGCACATCTGAAACCAACTGACGCTCGATTGCGTCGGTCAGCAGATCACGCACTTCCGAAATACTGGTATCAATATCCGAGTGATGTTCACGGGCGGTCAATGTAAAATAGCGGCTGCGGGTCAGTCTTTCTCCGTCATATACTGCATATTCTCCCGGAAGAAGTTCTTCGATTCCCCGATAGATTCCCTGTCCGAGTGTTCTGCCCGGACCGATCAGAAATAATTCGGATAAGCCCTGTTCATCAATTTCGGGCTTGACAAGCGGATTTTCCAACAATGCCTTTACCTCGGACGCAAACAGCAATCCTGTATTGTACCGATAGAAAAAGAACGGTTTGACACCGATCCTGTCACGGGCAAGAAACAGACTTTTTTTATCCTCATCATAAACGGCAAACGCAAAAATACCGTTCAGCTTATAGACACATTCCTGTCCCCAGCGCATAAATGCCGCAAGAACCACTTCCGTATCGCTGTCTGTGCTGAAGGTATAACCCGACAAACACAATTCCGCACGAAGTTCAGGCGTATTGTAAAGTTCGCCGTTGTAAACAATGGCACAGGTACGGTTATTGTGATTTTTCACTAATGGTTGTCTGCCGTGCTCCACATCAATGACAGCAAGACGGCGATGTATCAGGCATATCGACTCATTCATATAAACGCCGCTGTCATCGGGGCCTCTCCTTGCAATGGAAGCCGACATCTTTTGGATAACGGTTTCCTGCTCTTTCAACCTCAGCTTTTCATCATACCAGCCTGCAATACCACACATAAAAACCCTCCGAATCAGATTATTTTACAAACATTCATCCTATTAAGGATATTCATTGACGGATAAGAATATTCAAATTTTTTCCGTCGGAAATGATGCATACCGCGGACGTTTGAGAGAAAGAAGAAAAATGATACACATTACGATCAATGCTGCCGCTCCGATATAGGAATCATAAACAGGCTCGGCAACCGTGTTTTCGGAAACGGCAAAGGTCTGTGAAATGGGATGATAAAAGAAACAGATGATATAGGTTATCACTGACGAAAGAACAGCATTGATGAATCTGAACAGAAAAAATTTCGGTTTGTTGATGTTGACGTTTTTCAGTATGTGAAGAATCTGCATATGAACACATAAACCGCCGAATCCGACAGCAAAGGACAGCACCCATAACGGACAGCCGCCGGAACAGATCTGACGGCACGCCCCTGTTACCTCAAACACAACGGGAATCATCACAGAGGAAACAGACGTGTCAATACCAAACCAAGTGAGCATATCCGAAAAGACTGTATTCAGCCCCGATTTCATTATCACACTCATCAATACAGAAAAAATCGCTACCAGTGATGTCAGCTCCAGAACGGAATACGCTGCGTCCGAGCAGGACGAAATCAGGGATTCCGCTGCCGTTTTCTGTTCCGAAGATGAATTTTGTGTATCATCTGACGGAGCAGAACGTTTTTTGTCGATCAAGCCGACAGCGGTACCGATCATCAAAGCGGAAATCAACTGTGACACATAAAGAATGATTCCTATGAACGTATTGTGAAGCATTACCGTACCCACAGCAGTAATTAAAAAGGCAGGCCCCGAACAAACACAAAAGGTCATCATTCGCTCAGCCTGCTTTTGGGTTATCTGCCCCGACGAATACAGCATACTGACACACTTTGCGCCAACGGGAAAGCCGCCGACAAGTCCCAGTATCACCGCAGCAGAAGCAGCTCTCGGCAGTCTGAACAAACAGCGGACAGGCAGCGAAAATATTTTTCCTATCGGTCGGTAAGCGCCGCTGTACATTGTAAAGGACGAGATCACCATAAAGGGAAACAGCGACGGAATCAAATAGTTGACCGAATACAAAAGTCCGTCCGCGATACCCGACACGGTAAAGGACGAATAAAACAAAATAACAAATACTGCCAAAAAAATCGTAAAAACAAGAAAAAGCGTCTTTGCACTGACTTTTATGATTCCATTCATAACATCACCCGATAATTAATATGTATCAGGTGATTTTTATATTTATATCCGCATAAAAATAATTAGCCATTCAAAATGAAATATCGGGAGGGAAACAATGAAAAAGCGTCATCAAAACAAACCTGTGATTGCTGCCAATTTAGGCGCAGTTCATATGGAAATCAGCGGAAACCGTGAAATTATTTTTGAGGGCAGCCGAGGCGTTCTGGAATACAGTGATACCAGCATTAAGCTGAATACGGGAAAATATATTGTCTGTTTCGGCGGCAGAGGTCTTTGTATCAAGTGTATGAACGACTGCGATTTGACGATTCAGGGATTTATTACGGAAATACGATATATTATGTGAGGGAATCTATGTTCATTGTTTATTTTTTAAGATGGCTTTTCGGATATATTGATTTTGAAATTACGGGAAAATTTCCTGAACGGTTTATTAATCTGGCGTCCAGGAGAGGAATCAATATGTGGCGTTTGAGCGGCACAAAAGAAAGCTTCAAGGCAAGTACAAAAACGGCAGTTTACAGCGAACTTGAGGGAATCGCGAAAAAAAACGGTAATGAAATACATATCCTGAAATATCACGGACTCCCGCATTTTTTTGAAACGTACAAAGACAGAGTGGGATTATTGATCGGTCTGGTTCTTTTCATTGCCATATGTCTTACGATGTCAGGGTTTGTCTGGAATATCAAAATCGATGCACCGCCCGAACTGAATGAATATGAGATCAGAAGTGAACTGCGAAAGATGGGGCTTACCGAGGGCAAGTGGTCGAAAAGTATCGACACGGAAAAAATCGAAAGAGATCTATCAGTAAAGAACAACAAGATCAGTTGGATCGCCGTGAATATTTTAGGCTCCGATGTAGAGGTCGTCATCAGCAGCAAGGCGGAGATCGGCACGGAACGGGAAAATGTCAACAAAGCAAGTAATCTCAAATCCACAGCTGACGGCACGATAACACGAATGGAGGTCCGCAAGGGTCGGGCGACGGTCAAAATCGGTGACGGCGTACGTAAAAACCAGCTTCTTGTCAGCGGTATTCTGGAATATACGGACGGTTCCAATTCCTTTGTTGACAGTGAGGCAAAAATCTATGCCGAAACATCCAGAAGTGTTGAGATAAAAATTCCGAAAACCATCAACTTGATTGCCAAAGAAGAAAATACGGCAACAAAAAAAGAGTTTTTGGCTTTCGGTCTGACCGTTCCGATCGCATTGGGCTACCGACCTTCGGGAAATTATATAGAAACCACTGCCAAACAGCAGGCTGTTATTTTTGAAAAAACACTTCCAATCTATGTTTCCTCGGAAAGCTTTACCGAATATAAAAATAAGCCTGTAAAGCTGGACGCTGTACAGGCTCAGGAGATATTAAACAACAGAATAATGCTGTATGAGGTTTTTATGCTTTACAGCAGTCCTTCCGCGGAGATAAAGTCAAAAGAATACTTTTATTCCGAAGATAACGACTTTTTTATGATCAAAAGCAATTATATCATTGAAGAAAATATTTGCACGAAAAGTGTTATTGATATTGCTTGAGAATACTGTCAAGTATTACAGCTTGTCAATATTAAAATCGGGCACAAACTGCTTTTTTGCCGACGAAAGTTCCTGAACAAAGCCGTCAAGGTCAAGCATCTCCATATGATCAAGCACCTTATGATACTCACGGGCGGTCAGCTTGCGGTTGATCTCAGGATAGTCCTCTGCCCTGCCCAGCGGCGTATATTGTGCCATCAGACTGACAAGAATTTTTGTTCCGAAGCGGTCATTCAGCCAATTCAGAACTTCTATGGCATTTCTGGTATTCTGCGGCAGAATCAAATGTCTGACAATGGTTCCTTTTTTCATCATACCGTCATTGTCAAACTGCGGCTCCCCCGTCTGACGAACCATTTCCTCAAGGGCAGAGGAAGCATATTCAAAATAATTTTCCGCATTGGAATATTTTTTGGCTATATCGGCTCTGATATATTTCATATCAGGAAGATAGATGTCAACGATTCCGTCAAGGCGTCTGATCGTTTCCGCTTTTTCGTAACCTCCCGTATTATACACGATCGGCACGGACGGACGATATTTTTCAAAGCAGTCAATGATACTTTCAATATACGGTGTCGGGCTTACCAGATTGATATTATGTACGCCCATTGCTTCCAGTCTTTTGATATGCCCGATCAGCTCATCTGTTGTTATGTCTTTCCCGTATCCGCCTGTACTGATCTTGCTGTTCTGACAGAACACGCAGGAAAGCACACATCCTGAAAAAAAGATGGTTCCCGAACCGTTGGTACCGCTGATACACGGTTCCTCCCATCGATGCGGAGCGATACGGGCAACACGGATATTGGTTCCTGTTTGACAATATCCTCTGCTGCTGTCCGTCCTGCGTACTGCCTTGCAGTTTCTCGGACAAAGCGTACAAATATAATTCTTATCATTTTGATGATTCATCATAATCTCCGTAATTACAAAAGAACGCTGTACGGTGTACAACGTTCTTTTTGTATATATTAATTGCAAATTTGAGAAAACGAAATTAATCTTTTACAATACCGCATTGATTCTGAAGTTCCTCAATTGCGGCGATCAAGCGATCAAAAGTATCGTTTTTGTCACTGCCGATAAAGCCAAGGAATTTTGCACATTCCACATATCTTTCAAAAGCATTTTTGTCAGATTCGGCATTTGCTTTGATGATATTGGTAATATCCGATGCGTTGACTTCTTCGTAAGCCACGTTCGCAAAGGCGATTCCTGCCATTGCGGAAGCATTCGCCATTTTTTCACGGGCTGTCGGGTCATCTGCACCGTTTTCGTATGCCGACGGGAGATAATCAAATATATCCTTTGCGGCATTGAGTGCGAAACCGTCCGTATATTCCGTAGCCTGCTGACCTGCGTAAGCAAGAATTGCGTGGGCAAGTGCCACGATACCGGACTTACCCGTCAGTTCTTTCGGCTGATTCATCGAATAATCGGCATCTACAATTGCCATATTCGGAAGCAGCTCATAATCGGCAACGGTATATTGAACCTGTTTCTCCTCGTCTGTAATAACACTGTACGGCGTTACCTCCGAGCCTGTGCCCGAAGATGTCGGGATCGCAACGAAATAAGCTTTTGCACCCAGTTTCGGGAACTGTTCCTCTCTCTTGCTAATATCCGAAAAACGCTTTGCCAGATCTTCAAAATCAGCTTCGGGGTGTTCGTAAAGAACCCATATTGCTTTTGCAGCATCGATCACAGAACCGCCGCCGAGTGCGATAATAACATCAGGCTCGAACAAACGAATCTGAGCGGCGCCCTCCCGGACAGCAACAAGCGTAGGCTGCGCATTAAAGAAAGCAATATGCTGAATCTTTGCTGTGTCGAGCTTTTCCTCGACAGGCTTTATATTGCCGTTCTTGTAAAGGAAAGAATCGGTGATAATAAATGCCTTTTTCTTGTTGAGTACCGTTCCAAGCTCATCAAGCGCAACAGGCATACTGCCCTTTTTGAAATAAACCTTTTCAGGTGCTCTGAACCAAAGCATTGTCCCTCTCCTTTCTCTGATACGAATTCGATTGAACGGCTCTGCCATAACCTATGACAGAGCCTGCTCAATTGTTGATTATTTACCGTAGTATGCTTTCAGGAACATAGCCTTGATCTCAGAGAAGAGCGGGTATCTCGGGTTAGCACCTGTACACTGGTCGTCAAATGCCTTTTCAACCATATCATCAAGCGTTGCGAGGAAGTCTTCTTCCTTTACGCCGTAATCTGCGATGGTCTTTTTAATGCCAACCTTTTCTTTGAGTTCTTCGATCTTTTCGATGAACTTATCAAGGGTATCCCAATCGTCCTTGCCGTTAATGCCGAGGAATCTTGCACACTCGCAGTATCTTTCCAGTGTATGCGGATACTGGTACTGTGAGAATGTTCCCATTTTCGGCGGTACAGGCTCAGCATTGAATCTCATAACCTCTGTGATAAGGAGTGCGTTTGCAACACCGTGAGGAATGTGATGGAATGCGCCGAGCTTGTGAGCCATTGAGTGACAAACACCGAGGAATGCATTCGCAAATGCCATACCTGCCATTGTGGAAGCGGTTGCCATCTTCTCACGAGCGATCGGGTCATTTGCGCCGTTCTCGTATGCAGACGGGAGATACTCGAAAATGCTCTTCATTGCCTGAAGTGCAAGACCATCTGTATATTCTGTTGCCATAATCGATGCATAAGCTTCGAGAGCGTGTGTCAGAGCGTCGATACCCGATGCACTTGTCAGACCCTTCGGCTGATTCATCATATTGTCAGCGTCGATAATTGCCATATTCGGGAGAAGCTCATAGTCAGCGAGCGGATATTTGATGCTTGTCTTTTCGTCTGTGATAACAGCGAAAGGAGTTACCTCGGAACCTGTACCCGAAGAAGTAGGAATTGCTACGAAATAAGCTTTCTCGCCCATTGTCGGGAATGTATAGATTCTCTTGCGGATATCCATAAAGCGCATTGCCATATCCATAAAGTCAGCTTCCGGATGCTCGTAAAGAACCCACATAATCTTACCTGCGTCCATAGCGGAACCGCCGCCGAGTGCAATGATAACATCAGGTTCAAACTGACGCATCTGCTCTGCACCCTCTTTTGCGGAAGCAAGTGTCGGGTCGGGCTGAACATTGTAGAAACAAGTGTGCTGAATACCGAGTTCGTCAAGTTTATCTTCGATCGGCTTTACATAGCCGTTCTTGTAAAGGAAGGAGTCGGTAACGATAAATGCTTTCTTCTTGTGCATTACGGTGCCAAGTTCATCAAGAGCAACAGGCATACTGCCCTTCTTAAAGTAAACCTTTTCCGGTGCTCTGAACCAAAGCATATTTTCTCTGCGCTCTGCCACACTCTTGATGTTGATGAGGTGCTTAATGCCAACGTTCTCCGATACGGAGTTGCCGCCCCAGGAACCGCAGCCGAGTGTGAGTGACGGAGCAAGTGCGAAGTTGTAAAGGTCACCGATACCGCCGTGTGAAGAAGGTGTATTAATAAGAATACGGCAAGTCTTCATTGCGTTATAGTGCTTTTCAATCTTCTCAGCCTGTGCAGGGTGAACATAGAGTGATGATGTATGACCGTAACCGCCGTCAGCAACGAGCTGTGCAGCCTTTTCGATTGCTTCATCAAATGTTTCTGCCTTGTACATAGCCAGTACGGGAGAAAGTTTCTCGTGAGCGAATTCTTCGCTGATGTCAACGGATTCAACTTCACCGATAAGAATCTTTGTATCTTCGGGAACATCAACACCTGCAAGAGCAGCGATTGTATGAGCCTTCTGACCAACGATTTTAGCATTCAGAGCACCGTTGATGATAATTGTCTTTCTTACCTTTTCGATTTCGTCATCTTTGAGGAAGTAACAGCCTCTGTCTGCGAATTCCTTCTTTACTGCGTCATATACATCAGAAAGAACAGTAACACTCTGCTCGGAAGCACAAATCATACCGTTATCGAATGTCTTTGAATGAATGATAGAGTTAACAGCCAGTTTAATGTCAGCTGTGCTGTCGATGATTACAGGTGTATTACCTGCACCAACGCCGAGAGCCGGCTTGCCTGAAGAATAAGCAGCCTTAACCATTCCGGGACCGCCTGTTGCAAGAATCGTATCTGCGTTTCTCATCAGCTCGTTGGTGAGTTCGAGTGAAGGAACGTCAATCCAAGCGATGATGTTCTCGGGTGCACCTGCTGCAACAGCAGCGTCAAGAACTATCTTTGCAGCAGCAATTGTAGAGTTCTTTGCACGGGGGTGGGGGCTGATGATGATTGCGTTTCTTGTCTTAAGGCAGACAAGGGATTTGAAAATTGCAGTAGATGTCGGGTTTGTTGTAGGAATAACAGCACCGATAACGCCAAGAGGTTCAGCAATCTTCTTAAGACCGAAAGCCGAATCGTACTCAAGTACGCCGCAGGTCTTTACACTCTTATACTTATTGTAAATATACTCTGAAGCATAGTGGTTCTTAATAATCTTATCTTCAGCGATACCCATACCTGTTTCTTCAACAGCCATTTTGGCAAGCGGAATACGTGCCTGATTGGCAGCAATAGCAGCAGCCTTGAAGATTTTATCAACCTGCTCCTGTGTATAGGTAGCAAAAATCTTCTGTGCCTCTCTTACCTGCTCGAGCTTTGCATTAAAGCTTTCAAGGCTGTCAACCAATCCGCTGGGTGTTGCCTGAACTTCGACTTCTGTTTCTTTGTTAGCCATAGTCCTTGTCCTCCGTTTTTTTAGTAGTTTTTTCTCAAATTGCACTGTAATCGTTGATTACAAGGCTATTATAATATATTGTTAAAAATTTGTCAATATCATTTTTTGTCTTTAAAGTTTGATTCATACACATTTTTCGCCCAAAATTTTGTTTTGGAATTTTCTTCATAGCAATTTTGTATATTTTTATTTCATAATTTTATCATTTTTGTTTTATTTAATAACAATATTTCTGAAATAAACGTCATTTTTGATAAATATATGTTATATTATATTTCTTTTTTGTTATTTTAAACGATTTTATTTTTTGATTGACTTACGAAATATTATATACTAAAATGAAAATGATTTTCAAATTCAATCTTAAAACGGAGGGAACAGTAATGAATCAAAACCACACAAACAATCAGAAATTTATCGCTGTTATGATGAGTGCTGTGATAGTTTTTGTCTTGCTGTTTTCTTCACTCTATATTTTAAAAGAAGCAGACCATCACTGTACGGGTAATGACTGTGCTGTTTGTGCCTGCATACAGCAGTGTGAAAACAATATTCGGCTGCTTTCCTGCGGAACCGCTGCAAAACCGTTATACAATCTCTTTACCATATTTATTATTTTTATATTAAGCTTTTCGACATTCAATCTATCAAAAACTACGCCGGTAACACAAAAAGTGAGGCTGGATAATTAGCTGTCCTTCAATTTTGAAAGATTAAAAAATCAATAAAATTCAATATTTCGGAGGTTAACTATGAAAAAATTCATCACTTTGATAATTGCCGCTGTTTTATCTGTTTGCTGCATTACCGGCTGCGGCACGGATAAAGACGAAAAAACCACTGCCGAAAATATCGGTCACAGTGATTCCGCCAAGCTCAGTATCGTAACAACGATATTCCCGGAATATGATTGGGTACGTGAGATACTTGGAGAAAAGACAGACAATGCAGAGCTGACATTACTGCTCGACAACGGTGTTGACCTGCATAACTACCAGCCTACGGCTGACGATATAAAATATCCTCCTGCGATATGTTTATCTATGTCGGCGGTGAATCCGATGAATGGGTCGATGATGCACTGAAAGAGGCAACAAACAAAGATATGATTGTTATCAATCTTCTTGATGTTCTCGGCGACAGCGTTAAAGAGGAAGAGGTCAAGGAGGGTATGCAGGCAGACGAGGAAGAAGCCGACGATGAGGACGAGGAGGAACCCGAATACGATGAACACGTATGGCTTTCTCTGAAAAATGCAAAAGTATTATGCGGTAAGATCACCGATGAACTTTGTACACTTGATTCCGAAAATGCCGACACTTACAAAAACAACTTGAAGGCTTATGATGAAAAGCTGGACAAACTTGACGGCGAATTCAAAAGCCTTACAGACGGTGCGAAAAATAAAACGCTTATTTTTGGCGACCGTTTCCCGTTCCGCTATTTTGTCGATGACTATGGACTTGACTATTTTGCAGCATTTGTCGGCTGCTCCGCAGAAACCGAAGCAAGCTTTGAAACGATTGTATTTCTCGCCAACAAGGTTGATGAACTGAACAGCGGTACAATATTCACCATTGAAAATTCGGACAAAAAAATTGCCGAAACAATTAAAAGCAACACAAAATCAAAAAAACAAAATATAGCAGAACTGAACTCTCTCCAGTCGGTCACAAACGAACAAATTGACAGCGGTACAACGTATCTTTCCGCAATGCAGGATAATTATACCGTACTGAAAGAAGCCTTGCAATAACTAACATCACAGAAGTTATCGGTCACGGAAGTATGCGGATCAATCAATGCCGCATACTTTCGGTGATGACAAAACAATGGAGGGATATGATGTCTGTACAAATTATATGTAAAAAAATCACGCTCGGCTATGAGGGAAATATTGTAACGGAAAATATTGCTTTTACGGTGAACAAAGGAGATTATTTGTGTATTCTCGGAGAAAACGGTTCGGGTAAAAGTACACTGGTAAAAGCACTTCTTGGGCTGAAATCTCAGGTGAGCGGCGAAATCAACCGCAGTAATGACTGTACCGGAAAGGAAATCGGCTATCTTCCGCAGCAGACTGTTGTACAGAGGGATTTCCCTGCCTCTGTACGAGAAATCGTCCGTTCGGGCTGTCTGGCAAAATGCGGTTTCAGACCGTTTTATAACAAGCAGGAAAAAGAACTCGCCGAGAACACAATGGAACAACTGGGAATCCATCATCTGGCGAAAAAATGCTACAGAGAACTTTCAGGCGGTCAGCAGCAAGAGTATTGCTGGCAAGGGCTTTGTGTGCTACCAGAAAAATTCTTCTGCTTGACGAACCCGTTACGGGACTTGACCCGAAAGCTCAAACGGATCTGTATGAACTGATCGCAAAACTGAACAGCGAGGGTATCACGATCATTATGGTGTCGCACGATGTAAATGCCGCTGTAAAATACGCCTCTCATATCTTGCATATCGGTAACAAGAAACAACTCTTTTTCGGAACCATCAATGATTATGTCAAAAGTGAAGCCGGAAAATCATTTATGAAAAATGAAGGCGGTGGATCAAGTGAATGAAGTGATCGAAAAACTGCAATTATATTTTTCCTATCCGTTTGTCAGATATGCTTTGATTGTCGGTTTACTGATCGCGCTTTGCTCGTCAATGCTCGGTGTAACGCTTGTGCTGAAAAGATTTTCTTTTATCGGCGACGGACTTTCTCACGTTGCCTTTGGAGCAATGGCGGTGGCAATTGTTGTCGGTTTGACCAATACAATGATCATCATACTTCCCGTTACGGTGATCTCGGCGGTTCTGCTGCTGCGAACGGGACAAAATACCAAAATCAAAGGTGATGCCGCTGTAGCGATGATCTCTGTCGGGGCGCTTGCTGTCGGCTATCTTTTGATCAATCTGTTCTCCAAATCCGCAAATGTTGCAGGCGATGTATGCAGTACGCTGTTCGGCTCTACTTCTATTCTGACACTGAAAGAAGAAGATGTATGGCTTTGTATCGGTATTTCCGTGATCGTTATTGCCGTGTTCATATTCTTTTATCACAAGATTTTTTCGGTAACATTTGATGAAAGCTTTGCAAAAGCGACGGGAACCAACTCCAATGCTTATAACTTTTTAATTGCTGTGATCATTGCCTTGATCATTGTTCTGGCAATGAATCTGGTCGGTTCGCTGTTGATTTCCGCATTGGTCATCTTCTCTGCTTTATCGGCAATGCGAATCTTCAAAAGTTATCTGGCAGTGACGATCTATTCTTCTGTATTATCCGTTTTCTGTGCATTGACGGGTATTCTGATTTCAATTCTTGTCGGCACTCCCGTAGGTGCCACTATTGTAGCAACGGATATTGCGGCATTTGCTGCTTCCTGCCTGATAGGATCAATCAAAGGAGGTGCCGGAAGATGAGAGCAAAAGCAGCGTTTTTTCTGCTTTGTATTGCGATATTCTTTTTATTTGTCGGCTGCGAAAGCAATCATATTGATCAAAAAACATCTTTCAGTTCTAATAATGATGTTTCAACCATACTGAAAAATGCCGAATCGGAAACACCGCAAAGCAGTGAAACAATGGTAGAAGATAAGGAAAAAAACACGGAAGCTTCCCAGCCATCCAATGATGCGGTTGACATTGACCTGACAGCTTTGAGCGACACAATGGTTTATTCCGAAGTGTATAATATCGTTGTTTCGCCCGATACGTATCGAGGAAAAACCATCAAAATACAAGGTTTATTCAATTCTTACGGCGATGACAAAACGGGGAAACAATATTTTTACTGTTTGATTCCCGACGCCACTGCCTGCTGTACAAAAGGAATCGAATTTCAACTAAGTGGCAGTAATACCTATCCCGACGATTACCCGAAAGAGGGAAGTCAAATAACGATTGTTGGAACATTTGACACCTATGAGTATAACGATTTTCAATTCAGCTATTTAAGAGAAGCAAAACTGGTATAGATAAGGCGGCACTGCATCAATATTGTGTGGTGCTGCCTTACGCTTTATTGCAATGATGAGCCAAGTGTGCTATAATTCAAAAAGATAAAATTGACAGTAAGGTAGATGAACAGTGAAAAATCAAGATATTCAAATCATTACGGCACCACCCGATGAAGTGGAGATCAATCAAAACGAACTTGCGGCACGACTGAAAGTCAACAGAGGGTACCAGAGTGACGCACTTGACAGGTGCCGTCAGCGCCTGTTGGAAGTAATAACCTATCAATGTGCTTATATTCGGACAGCGGTTGACCTTTCCGTTGAAAATCGCTGCGATTTCGGTTTTATGACAATTGACAGTAAAAATCTTTATCGAAATCTGAACGGCTGCCGTGAAGCGTTTGTGATGGCAGTGACGACGGGAATCGGTGTTGACCGACTGCTGGCAAGGCTGAATGTCAGCTCTCAGGCAGAACATTTTATGACGGACGCTCTTTCCTCGGCGGCAGTGGAATCGTTCTGCGATTATGTATCGGATAAAATGAAAACGGGAATTCGTACCGCACCGAGATTCAGTCCCGGCTACGGAGATGTTTCCATTGAGGTGCAGAAACCGCTTCTGGACAGGCTAAACGCTGCGCAGCTTCTGGGTATCACGCTCAACAACGCGTATCTGATGACACCCGTGAAATCAATTACAGCAATTATGGGGGTTAGACAATGAAAAAAATTACCGAACTGATAAAGGAAAAAAGAGTGTATTTTGACGGCGGTACGGGTACGATCTTACAGGAAATGGGGCTGCCTGCTGGTCAGTCACCCGAACTGTGGAATATCACCCAACCCGAAAAAATTATCGGTCTGCACCGCTCTTATCTTGACGCAGGGTGCAATATCATCAAAACGAATACCTTCGGTGTGAATGCGGATAAATTCGAGAATTATGAAGAACTCATCAGGGCAGGCATTGCGTGTGCCAAAAAAGCCGTTGAAGGACGGGAAGAAGCCTATGTTGCCTATGATATGGGACCTACGGGAAAGCTGTTGGAACCGCTCGGAGAACTGAAATTTGAGGACGCTGTAGAGCTGTTTGCCAAAAATGTCCGTGCCGCCGCAAAATGCGGAGCCGATCTGGTGCTGATCGAAACAATGAACGACAGCTACGAAACAAAAGCGGCGGTGCTTGCGGTCAAGGAAAACTGTGATCTGCCTGTTTTCGTTACCAATGTTTATGACGCTTCGGGAAAGCTGATGACGGGTGCGGACCCTGCGGCGATGATCGCGCTTCTGGAAGGTCTGAGAGTTGACGCATTGGGAATGAACTGCTCGCTCGGCCCCGACATAATGCTGAAAATTATCGGTGAGTTTGAAAAATACTCCTCTACCCCCGTGATCGTCAACCCTAATGCAGGTCTGCCCGAAGTGGTTGACGGAAAAACGGTATTCAATATCGGTGAAGATGAATTTTCGGATTATATGGTTCAGCTTGCGGAAAACGGCGCTGCGATACTCGGCGGCTGCTGCGGCACGACACCGGAATTTATCCGCAAAACCATTATGAAAACACAAAATCTGCAATATGCGCCCCCAAGCGAGAAAAATTTTACAATGGTTTCCTCCTATACTCATTCTGTTATCATTGATCGGGATCCGATTCTGATAGGAGAGCGCATTAACCCCACAGGCAAACCCAAACTGAAAGAGGCTTTGAGAACCGACAACCTCAACTATGTTCTTAATGAAGCAATCAAGCAGTCGGACGCAGGTGTCCATATTCTTGATGTGAATGTCGGTTTGCCCGAAATTGACGAAACGGAAATGATGGTAAAATGTGTTTCAGCAATTCAGGCGGTCAGCGACCTGCCGTTACAGATCGATACCACCAATTTTGATACACTGGAAAAGGCAATGCGTATGTACAACGGCAAACCGCTTGTCAACTCTGTGAACGGCACGGAGGAAAGTATGAAGCACGTACTTCCGATCGTCCAAAAGTACGGCGGCGGACTGATCGCCCTGACCATTGATGAGGGCGGTATTCCCGACAAAGCGGAAGACCGTGCGAAAATTGCGGAAATGATCGCGAATCGTGCCGCCGAATATGGTATCAAGAGAAAAGAAATTGTGGTTGACCCTCTTGCCCTGACGATTTCCTCCAACCCCGAAAGTGCAGTCGTGACACTGGAAGCCATCCGGCTGATTCGTCAACTCGGACTGAAAACCAGTTTGGGTATTTCCAATATTTCCTTTGGTCTGCCTCAAAGAGATCTGGTCACCAGTACATTTTACGCGAACGCACTGCAAAGCGGTCTGAACTGTGCGATTATGAATCCGTTCTCGGCAGCGATGATGAACACCTATTATTCCTACAGGGCTTTAAACCTGTTGGATACAGGCTGTGTGGACTATATCAACTATGCTTCAGCAAATATCGGCAGTGACAATTCTTCGGCACAAAAACAGGGTGAAAGCAACGAATCACTTCATACCAGTATTGTAAAAGGACTGAAAGAAAATGCCGTTTCCTGCACAAAGGCACTTTTGGAAAATACGGAGCCGCTAGATGTTATCAATCACCATATTATTCCTGCACTGAATGAGATCGGTACGGCATTTGAGCAGAAAAAAGCCTATCTTCCCCAACTGTTGATGAGCGCCGAGACAGCGTCGCTTTCCTTTGATGAAGTCAAGAAAAAAATCACGACCGAACAATCCGACAAAAGCAAGGCAATTGTTCTCGCCACGGTAAAGGGCGATATTCACGATATAGGAAAAAATATTGTGAAAGTTCTTATGGAAAGTTACGGCTTTACGGTGTATGACCTCGGACGTGACGTTCCCCCCGAAGTCATTCGTGACTGTGCTGTTGAGAAAAACTGCAAGCTAGTGGGTCTGAGCGCGCTGATGACCACCACAGTTCCGTCAATGGCGGAAACTATCGAACTGCTCAACAAAACCGACAGGAGGATTAAAACACTGGTGGGCGGTGCGGTTCTGAATCAGGAATATGCCGATATGATCGGCGCCGATTTCTACGGTGCAGACGCAATGGACAGTGTCAGATTTGCGGAAAGCTTCTATCAGAATCAAAATTAACGGTTCGGGTTCATATTCATTTTTGAAAATTCATAAACATTAACGATAAAATTTTTCAGGAGTTAATGCTTATGAAGAAAGTTATTTTTTCCAATCCGTTAAAAGACAAAGTAAAAATCAACAGATGGAATCTCAAAAAAAATATTTTGCTTTTCTTGTTCTGTATGCTGCTGTTCGGCGGCATTGTTTACGGTGCGTTGAGCGGAAAAAATGCCGACAAAGAATTGTTGAACCGACTGGATTTTATGTTTAACGCCAACTATGACATACGCTGTTCCAAAGGGATTCTGTCAGCGTTTGTGTCATCCTTTGCTTCGTCGGTGATTTTTCTGCTGATTGTATTTTTACTCGGACTTTCGCTATGGGGCGGAATTTTTTCCGCCGCCGTTCCGTTTTTAAAAGGCTACGGTTACGGTCTGGCTGTCGGTTTTTTGTACAGCTCTCACGGACTCTGGGGAATCATCTACAATTTGCTGATCATTCTTCCCGGTGCGTTTATGTGTTCGCTCGTGATAGCGGCGGCGGCACAGGATTCTTTGAAAAATTCCGTCAAGCTGGCGGCGTACTTCGTCAAAGCAGCAGTAAGAGATGACCCTCAGATACGGATGAAGAAATATCTGATCTCAATGCTGTGGTATCTCGGACTTTGTGCGGCGGCGGCAGTGGTTGATATGCTTTGTTCGTTATGCTTTTCGTGGATCTTCAAATTTTAAAGGAAGTGTATTAAATGTCACAAACAGTACAGCAGGATTACAGACTGGGAAAATTTTTTGAAAAATACCGAAACAATTTTCCGAAACTGCTTTGTGTGAATCTTTTGTTTGGCATACCGCTTGCCGTTTTTATCGGTGTGATGGTTCTGATTACTTATTTAACGGGGCAGTTAAGCATTTATATTGCCGCTCTTGCCATACCGCTCCTTTCCCCCTTTTTTGCTGCCCTGACCTATATCGCCAAAAAACTGACAGTTGGTCAGGAGATTCATCCCGTTCAGGACTTTAAAAAGGGTATCAAGGACAACTGGAAATACTTTTTGATCAATTCGATTTTAATTTATATTATATCAGTCGGACTTTATATCACGTTTTCGTTTTACAGAATTTTTTCCGACGTCCCGATGATTATGGCAGGCGTCATTATGACAACCATTGTTGCTTTGTTTTTTCTGTTTATGGAGTTTACCATCCCTGTGATGGCGGTATCGGTCGATCTAAAATTTATGCAGATCATCAAAAATTCCGTATTTCTGATCGCCGTCGGCTTTGCCAACAATATCAAAACGCTTTTGTCGCTTCTCTTTGTTTTCTTTATTTTATTTGTACTGATTCAGGTTTCGGTACTTCCTGTCATTGCCATATGCTTTCTGGCATTGGTGACACTGACGCTTCTGCCCGTACTGCTGGTTTATATTGTCGTTTTCAATTCGTATCAGACCATTGAAAAGAACATCATTGATCCGTATATTCAGGAGCACGGTTCACCGGATGAAAAGAAATTTGACGATAACAATTCTCAGACCGCAGTATTCAGCTATGATGAGCTGGAACGTCTTTCAAAGGGCGACCCCGATGAATATGTATCTTTAAATGGCAGAATGTTAAAACGAAGCACAGTTGCCAAAATGGCGCAGGCACACAAAAACGATATTTAAAAATAGGCTCTGTCATCAATATTTGGACAGGAAACAGAGCCTGCGAAAAAACAAAAAAGAATCCACCTAATGCACATTTCGTACATCAGGTGGATTTCTTATTGTCGGAATGGATTTCGGAACCAAGTCTGTCGTGTCATTATCCGCTCCGAACAGATTATGATGCTGTTACAGAGAAGTATTTGATGGAGGATCTGCCTTCCATATCCTGCACGGTAACACGAACAGAATAAGTACCAGCTGTCGGGAATGTTACCTTTACGGAGGAAACATTTGCGTAGCTCTTTACGGTTGTCCAGGAACCACCAAGCTTCAGTCTTTCTATATTGTAGAAATACGGAGCGGTGCCGTTATCCGCATCACAAGTAATGGTCAGCGAAGAACCTGCTTTTACGGTGGTAGAACTGATTGTTGAATTGTTAGCAAGAGCAGGTGTTACTTTTACTGCAAAATCTTTGTTAGTGATGGTACCTGCGGAATCCTTTGCCTTTACTCTGATGGTGTAATTGGCAATGGCTTTCGGAGTAACAGTCTTTGTAATCGTTGAAGCATAAGTGCTCTGAACGGCTGTCCAAGTGGAATCACTGGTCTTTTTGTAGTAAACAGCATACTGATAGCTGCCTGTGCCGCCTTCTGCTGCGCCTGTCACAACAATGGAATCACCAAGAGAAATGGTGGTTGCACTGATGGTAGAATCGTTGATCAGCGCCTTTGTTACCTTAACGGTAAAGTCCTTATTGACAACCGTTCCTGCGGAATCCTTTGCCTTGACACGTACGGTATAGGTCGTAGCATTCAGAGGTGTTACTTTCTTTGTGATGGAGGAAGCGTAATCCTGAACGTTTGTCCAAGTAGTGCTGCTGGTCTTTTTGTAGTAAACAGCATATTTGTAGCTGCCTGTACCGCCTGTTGCCGCACCTTTCAGCGTTAAGGAATCGCCAAGATTGATAGCTGTTGCACTGATGGTAGAAGTATTTGCCAAAGCGTTTGTTACCTTAACGGTGAAGTCTTTATTGGCAATTGTACCATTCTTATCCTTTGCCTTGACTCTGATAGTGTAAGTCGTAGCAGCTTTCGGTGTAACAGTCTTTGTAATGGTAGATGCATAAGTACCCTGAACGGTTGTCCAAGATGTCTGGCTTGCCTGCTTATAGTAAACCGCATAAGTATAGGGACTTGTACCGCCTGTTGCCGCACCTTTCAGTGTGAGCGATTTACCGAGTGTGATCGATGTTGCGCTGATCGTGGATGTGTTGGTAAGGGGTTTTGTTACCGTAACCGTGAAATCCTTATTGGCAATCGTACCATTCTTATCCTTTGCCTTAACTCTTACGGTGTAAGTGGTAGCTGCCTTGGGTGTAATGGTCTTTGTAATGGTAGAGGCATAGGTTCCCTGAACGGTTGTCCAAGATGTCTGGCTTGTCTGCTTATAGTATACAGCATAAGTATAGGGGCTTGTACCGCCTGTTGCTGCACCTTTCAGCGTAAGGGAGTTGCCCAGTGCGATCGATGTTGCGCTGATCGTGGATGTGTTGGTAAGCGCTGCTGTTACTTTAACAGTAAAGTCTTTGTTTGCTATAGTTCCTGCCGAATCCTTTACCTTTACACGTACAGTATAGGTAGTAGCATTGAGAGGAGTGATCGTCTTTGTGATCGACGAAGCATAGCTCTGAACAGTTGTCCACGTATCACTGCTTGCCTTTTTGTAGAAGACAGCGTAGGTATAGGGGCTTGTACCGCCTGTTGCTGCACCCTTGAGTGTGAGTGATTTGCCGAGTGCGATTGATGTCGCACTGATGGTTGAATTATTGGTGAGTGTTGCGGGCTTTGTCACCTTAACGGTAAAGTCTTTGTTCACAATTGTACCGGATGAATCCTTTGCCTTTACTCTTACGGTGTAAGTAGTAGCTGCCTTAGGAGTAACAGTCTTTGAAATTGTCGAAACATAGCCCTGAACTGCTGTCCACTCTGTCTGACTTGTCTGCTTGTAGTAAACTGCATAGGTATAGGGGCTTGTGCCGCCTGTTGCTGCGCCTTTCAGTGTCAAAGAATCGCCAAGAGTAATGGATGTCGCACTGATGGTGGATGTGTTTTTCAGCTCTGTTGTAACGGTATTTACTGTAACGGTTGCGGTTGCGGTTTTGCCATTGTTGGATTTTGCTGTAATTGTTGTGGTACCCTTTGATACGCCTGTCACAACGCCTGAGCTTGAAACAGTAGCAACTGATGTATTGCTTGATGTCCAGCTGATTGCTTTGTTGGTAGCGTTCGCAGGAGCAACGGTAGCAGTAAACGAAGTTGTTTCGCCTGCATTGATCGTTGCGGAGGTTTTGTTGAGTGTTACAGAAGTAACATCAATATTTTCCTGCTCGGAAATGACTTTTGAGAAACCTGCCGATGTGTAAAGTCCGTGGTCAACAAATTCGTAGCCGCCTACGCTCGGAGCCTGATTGCCGCCATCGTTGAATACGATCTGATAATTGGAGGTGCCGTTGGGAACTTCAAGCGTATAAATGCCTGATGCGGAATCAAGTGTCATCGCTGTACCCGGCCAAGCTGTACCAATTGTTGTATCAGTTGTCTTGTCGAAGATATAGGCATTGATGTTGCTGCCCCAGCCTGACGGCTTTTCAAAGTAAATGCCCTTTGTTACTTTCGGATAGGTCTTGCCTGTTACGTTTACGGTTGCAGATGCGGTCTTACCATTAAAGGTAGAAGCAGTAATAACGGCACTACCCTGTGAAACAGCCGTAACCTTGCCGCCGCTTACAGTAGCAACCGACGGATTGTCGGATGTCCAGGTCACAGTTTTGTTGGTTGTGTTTGCAGGAGCAACGGTAGCGGTAAGTGTTGCGGAACCGCCCTCTGAAAGTGAGAGAGAAGTCTGGTCAAGTGTAATGCCCGTAGGCTTTACAATGTTGGTATTTTCTTTAACAGTTACCTTACAGGTGGCTGTTTTGCCGCTTTTTGTTTTTGCGGTAATTGTTGCTGTACCGATGGAAACACCTGTGATTTTGCCGCCGCTTACGGTAGCAACTGACGGATTGTCAGATGTCCAGGTCACTGTTTTGTAAGTTGCATTAGAAGGAGTAACGGTAGCCTTAACGGTAGCGGACTCACCTTCAAGAACTGTAACGGATTTATCGCTGAGGGTTACGCCTGTATCTTCAATGATCTCAAAGGGAACAGGACCGATCAGTTCTGCTGCGCCGCCGTCGGTAAGATAGGTACCGTTGGTGATAACACGACCCGGAGCAGATGTCTTGGAAGTGTTGAGTACATAACATCTTACATTGCCTTGACCGCTGAGAGAAATGCTGAGTGTGCCGCCGCTTACAGTCTTTGTATCGCCTGTAACTGCGTCAACGTATGTACCGTCCGGAATACCGGTGAAAGTAGCGCTGCCTGAGATGGCTACACAAACAAAGCTGTCTGTGGAACCGTCTGTATATCTTCTCTTGAATGCGAGATCGCCGGAAACGCCTTCCGTAGAGTACTGACCTTTACGGAGTGCCGGAATTGCCTGACGGAGTCTGTTCAGACGCATAATATGCTGTGCAAGCGGATAGTTAAGTGTTTCTGCCACTGCGCCGCTGACGTTGCCGAATACGGTAAAGTCTTTTGCTGTGATCGTTCCTTCGATATGGTCACCGTAATAAGCACGGCCTGTGTCCTCAAGAGCTGCGTTAGGACCTACATCGATCATACAGCCCTTTTTGAATTCAATTTCAGAACCGTAATAAATACACGGAATACCACGCCAGGTGAACATCAGGGAGAGGTTTTCTGCCCACGTTTCCTGACTTCTTGCAAAACGCTGATTTTCGGGAGCCTGGTCGGGAGCATAGTCGTGTGAGTCAACATAGGTTACGTTCCAGGTAGCGTCATTGTAATACTGGTCGCCGCCGCGAACGCCGAATGCAGACCTTGCGTCCTCAAAGTTCCAGTGCATCGGGAAGTCGATAACGTTCAGACCGGAAGCCTTACTGTAATCCGGAGTATGATATTCATTTCCTTTCAGGAATGCGTTATCACTGGTCGGTTCGGCATTCGGGTCACTGTTGTCTGCATAGTTCTGTGCTGTGGAAGCAAGGTTTACAGAATAATCGGTATCGCTCCACGCATATTCCTTTGATTCCTTCCAAGTATAGAAAGGAGCGGAAAGCGGAGGTGTGCCTCTGTACCATACGTTACGGTCACGGGTACAAACCTCACCGAACATATAGAAGTCTTTGCCGTTTGCTTTTGCCGCATTAATAAAGGCATCGTTGAATACTTTATTAAAGGTAAGACGGCTGATATGCTTCACCGTATCGATACGGAATGCATCAACACCCATATTGATATAGTTGGTGTAGCAGTCAACAAGATAATTATAAACAACGGGGTTTTCTGTGTTAAGGTCAACACAGTCGCCTGCGATCTGAGCTGTCTGACAGGTATAGTCGTCCCAGTTGAGTGACTTTTCGTGGTGATAGATATTGTCCGTATCCTTGTCATCATCCTTCATCGCAGCAATACGGGCATCGTACTGAGCTGTCGGGAGCAAGGAATCATAGTTTGCCGGAAGAACAGAGCTTTCTGCCTTTTTCAGACAATCCGTCGTATTGAGGTCGCCCTCTTTGACGAACATCGGTTTAAGATTTACTTCACCGAAGTTGCCGGTATGGTTCAATACGATGTCCTGAATGATTTTCATATCCTTTTCGTGACAGGCATTGATCAGATCCTGATAGGTACAGTCATCCGACTCATATCTCGGATCAACTTTACTGTGGTTGATTGCGTGATAGCCGTGATAGTCGTAGCCGCTGCAGTTTTCAACAACAGGAGTGATCCATATTGCTGTAAAGCCCAAAGCCTTGATATAGTCGAGCTTTTCTATCAAGCCCTTAAAGTCGCCTCTCCACTCGGGGTCACCGGGGTTAAGCTTTTCGCCGCCGTCCCAACACCAAGTGTTGTTGGATGAGTCGCCGTCATAGAATCTTGTTGTCATAACAAAATAAATCGATTCATCACGGAAATCCGTTCTTGTGCTGGCGAAGATCACGCCTCTGTCTTCGTCGGAAAGAACGCCCGATGCTGCGGATACGGATACGACCGAAGCATCCACACAGGTTGCCAACATAGCAGCTGTGAGCAAAGTTGCCGCTGAACGTTTCAAAACATTTTTCAGCTTGGAAAATCTACTCATTAGGTTAATCAATCCTTTCAAAATAAATTTGTGAGGGTTAATGAGAACCGTTAATATTGACTGCAAGCGAGAATTTGGTGCACCTCCGTTTTCCGAAATTTGCCGAATTTATGCACAAAATACGATTTTTGCACACCGGCGGCATATTAAAGTTTTCATTGTTATTATTCTATAACAATGAAAAGATTTTGTAAAGTTGTCGTTTTGTTCATATTTCATTCATAATTTACTGTTTTTTATTTTTAACTATGGAATTTATCTAAAAAATTAACCTGAATTTAATTAAAATAGCAATGTTAAAAATAACAATAGACATTATTTTTATTACTCATAATCCTTTTTTTGTTAACTTTAACGTTTATTAACATTTTTCAAGATTGTTATATCTATCATTTTCGTCTGTATAATCTGTTATTTTTTGGTTATTTTTGCAAGAAGCAAAAAAAGACCTCCGAGTGTCGTTTCGCTCGACTTTCGGAGGTCGTGTTTCAGGATCTTATTTTACGGTAAGCGTGAAGTATTTTTTGACAATCGTACCGCTTCCGTCCTTTACTTTAATACAGATGTCATAGGTTCCTGTTTTGCTTGGCGTCAGAGTGGCAGATGTTGCGGTGGAGTAACCCTGAAGAGTTGTCCAGGCAGAAGCTGTTGAAAGCTTATAGTAATAGATATACTGCTTTGTGCCGGTACCGCCTGTGGAAAAGCCTTTCAAAGTCACGGATTTACCGAGAGAAATGGATGTGGCACTGACGGTAGAGGTGTTAGTAAGAGGATTTTTAACAGTAACTGTGAAATCCTTATTAACGATCGTTCCTGCGGAATCCTTTACTTTTACCCTGACAGTATAAGTGGTTGCTGCTTTCGGTGTGATCGT
>CADCRH010000051.1 GCA_902803805.1 uncultured Ruminococcus sp. | reverse complement strand
TATCTTTCAACCGAAAATATCGAAACCGAATACGGTGTTTTGGGAATGGTAAAGGAACGCAGAAATGCTTATTCCGAAAAGCATACCGTTAAAATCGTTACAGGTGTGATATTATGTATTCTTTCGGCTGTGTGTCTGTTTGTTCCTTCCACTATCAATAGCGGAAACGATTTTATGACAATGATCGGATTGTGTTTTACGATCATCATAGCATCGGTCGGAGTTTATTTTCTGGTGGAAACAGGTTCTGTCTGGAATTCATTCAAAAAAATCCTTGAAGAGGATGACTATTCCAGAAAGGAAAAATCGAACAAAAAAATCATCGCACCTATTACCGGTATTTATTGGTTGATTTTAACGGCTGTTTTTTGTATATATGGATTTATTACACAGGATTGGGGTCGCTGGATCATATGGGCAGTCGGCGGAATCCTTTATGCAGTACTATATATCATTTTAAACACAGCAGTTCATTTTTCAAAAAACAGAAAGTAATATTCGGGAAGCTTCTTTTCGGAGCTTCCCGAATATTTTTATCAATAAGAAGTTATAAAAATTCTGACAATCAATTCCAAAAATCCTGTTTCATTTTATGTATAAGCGTGATATAATAAAGATGTGTAAAAATCTCAGTACCGATAAAATTCATTACGGGAGGCAGAGTTATGGTTATCACTATTGCAAGACAATACGGAAGCGGCGGCAGAGAGATCGGTAAAAAGCTTGCCGATGACTTGGGTATCAAGTTCTACGACAGAGAACTGATCACCCTTGCTGCAAAAGAGAGCGGTATCAGCTCCGAGATCTTCAAAAAGGTTGACGAAAAAGCAACCAACAGTCTGTTGTATTCTTTATCTGTCGGTGCGTCAGCAACAATCAGCAGCAATTACGGCATATCGCCGCAGGTGCCGATGAACGACAGACTTTTCCTGCTTCAGCACGATATTATTAAAAAAGTGTCCGCCGAGCCTTGTGTCATTGTCGGCAGATGTGCGGATTATGTTTTGAATGACCGTGTTGACTGCGTGAAGCTGTTTATTTATGCCGATATGGCAAAGCGTATCAAATATGCCGTTGACGTTTATAAGATTCCCCGTGACAAGGCACCGGGAGTGATCCAAAGAGTCGATAAAACAAGAGCCAACTACTACAATTATTATTCCACCGGAAAATGGGGAAACCCGAATAACTATAATTTGTGTATCAACAGCGGCGAACTGGGTGTATCACGGTGTGTGGAACTGGTGGAATTCTATCTGCGTCAGCGCGGTATGATATGACCCCGAAAGGATGGATAATAAAATGAAAGACTATACATTTTTGGGCTATTCAAACGGCAGCAGATTTTGTATAGAGGGAATTGATGTGTTCAGCCACCAATGGCAGACACTGGGAGAATGTGATATTGTTCTGGAGCCCAAAACAAAAAGGCCGTACAGCTTTTCTATATACAAGGTGGAAAGTGGTAATCGTACCATCACCTTTCTTGCCGGAAAATTCAGTGATGACCGCTGGGGCTTTTATGCTGAAAAATCTGATGATATGTTTTAAGGAGGACAATTAATAATGAATGAAGACCTGAAAATAGAAAATCTGCTTGACCTGTCAAAAACAATGGCAGCAAAGATCTTTGACGGCTTGACCTATCCGTGGGAGGCGCTGCCGAAAATATCGGAGTTTATAATGTCGCTGGGTCCGACACTGCCGAAAGAGGAGTATGAGCAAAGGGGCGAAAATATATGGATTGCCAAAAGTGCCAAGGTAGCGCCGACGGCATATCTGAACGGTCCTCTTATCATCTGTCCCGAAGCGGAGGTGCGTCACTGTGCGTTTATCCGAGGCAGTGCCATCGTTGGCACAGGCTCTGTGATAGGCAATTCAACAGAGCTGAAAAACTGCATTATTTTCCGTAATGCACAAGTTCCGCACTATAACTATATCGGTGATTCGATTTTGGGCTATAAAGCCCATCTCGGAGCAGGTGCAATCACCTCAAATCTGAAATCGGACAGAAGTATGGTAACGATTCCCGTACCTGAGGGACGAATCGACACGGAACTGAAAAAATTCGGTGCTATTGTCGGTGATAATGTGGAAGTCGGCTGTAATTCCGTTTTGAATCCCGGTACAGTGATCGGACGCAATTCCACTGTCTATCCGCTTTCAATGGTACGCGGAACGGTTCCTCCCGACAGCATTTATAAAAAGCAGGGCGAAATAGCCAACAAAATCTATCAAAACGAGGAATAAAGCGCTGTTGCTGTTTGTGATGGAAAGGAAGCTTACCGAGAATGGAAAAATGGGATCTGTATGACGAAAACAGAATCAAAACGAGTGAAACCGTAGAACGCGGCGAATATTTTTCGCCTGACAGATACAGAGTGGTGGTACATTTGTGTATCATCGGCAGTGACGGAAAAATGCTGATACAACAGCGTCAGAAAGACAAAAACAGTTGGGCGAATCTTTGGGATCTATCGGTCGGCGGTCACGTTGTATCGGGTGAAACCAGTCAGCAGGGCATACAACGTGAGCTGTATGAGGAGCTTGGCTTACAGATCGATATGTCAAACATTCGTCCGTCACTGACAATGAATTTCAATTCGGGATTTGATGACATCTATATTATCAGACGTGATGTTGACCTGTCGGAGTTGACTTTACAGGAATCGGAGGTACAAGCTGTGCGTTTTGCTTCGTGTGAAGAAATACTTTCTATGATCGACGGCAAAACCTTTATCCCGTATCACAAAAACTATATTTCCTTATTGTTTGACTTAAAGGATCATATAGGTGTTCACGATCAATCAAAAACATAACAATCCCCACTCAACAAAAATAGGAATGTTGAGTGGGGATTGTTTTGTGCCGATTAATTATGAATTATGAATTATGCATTAATCCTGCTGTAATGGAAAATGTATTGTTGGGCGATTCCTGCGTAGG
>CADCRH010000050.1 GCA_902803805.1 uncultured Ruminococcus sp. | reverse complement strand
TTGATTTCCGCATTGATCGCAAAATAACATAAGAATATTCACTCCTTAGTTTAAAATATCAACTGTTTTGTTATTCAATAGTAACAAAAATAAAAATTTTAGTTGATTTATATACAATATAACATCAATTTCTCTCATATGATACTGCCGACAGCATACTATCAAACGGAATGAGATCGTTTTATCCGATTGAAATTTGCTTTTGTATTTGCTATAATAAAATCATAGCAATCGTGAAAGGATTTTTGATATGATACTCTACCGACCGGTGGGACAAAAGGAATATGAACTTATTAGGGAAAGCGGTTTCACGGAATTTCCGCCCCGCCTGCCCGAACAGCCGATATTTTATCCCGTGCTGAATCAACAATATGCCGAAGAGATCGCGTTGAAATGGAATACAAAAGATCAGCGGTCGGGCAATATCGGCTATGTGACAAAGTTCGAGATCGATGATACTTATCTTTCTTTTTATCGTCCTCAAACGGTGGGAGCCTCCTATCATCAGGAATTCTGGATTCCGGCGGAACAGCTTTCGGAGTTTAACAGTCATATTATCGGAAAGATCGCCATTATCAAAACCGTGAAATGAGGTGCAAAAATGAATTCTCCGCTTGCAGACCGTTTAAGACCTCAGACACTTGACGATATTGCTGGTCAGCACCATTTACTGGACAAAAATAAACCCCTGCGCAATATTATCGAATCGGGAAATATCCCGAATATGGTATTTTATGGACCGTCGGGTGTCGGCAAAACCACGCTGGCGTCTATCATCGCAAAGCAGACCAACCGTACTTTGCGGAAGCTGAACGGTACCACTGCTTCAACGGCAGATATTCGCAGTATTGTTTCCGAGCTTTCCGGATTTTCGGGCGTTAACGGCATTTTGCTGTATCTTGACGAAATACAGTACTTCAATAAGAAGCAGCAGCAAACGCTTCTTGAATTTATCGAAAACGGCAGTATTACATTAATAGCCTCAACAACCGAAAACCCGTATTTTTATGTCTATAGTGCGATATTGAGCCGTTCCACCGTTTTTGAGTTTAAGTCTGTCGATAAATCCGATGTTGTAAAAGCCGTCAGCCGTGCCGTTGAAACACTGCAAAAAGAAACCAACGAGGAAATCATCCTTTCCGAAAAAGCGGTTGAGCATATCGCATATGCCTGCGGCGGTGATGTGCGTAAGGCGATCAATGCGGTTGAACTGTCCGTTCTGTCCACACCGCTTGCCGACAGAAAGCGTGAAGTGACACTCGATACCGTAACACAGCTCACACAGAAAAGCGCCGTGAAGTATGACCGAGAGGGCGACGAGCATTATGACCTTTTGTCGGCTTTTCAAAAATCAATGCGTGGTTCCGACCCCAATGCCGCAATTCACTATCTTGCACGAATATTGGCGGCAGATGACCTGCCGTCAGCCTGCCGCCGTCTGATGGTTTGTGCGTGTGAGGATGTCGGTCTTGCCAATCCGCAGATTATCCCGATCGTGAAAGCGGCGGTCGATACGGCATTAATGGTCGGTTTGCCCGAAGCACGGATTCCGCTTGCCGACGCAGTAATATTGGTGGCTCAGTCACCGAAATCCAACTCCGCATATAATGCAATAAATAAAGCGATGGCAGATGTTCAAGCAGGCAAAGGCGGAGGGTTTCCGCGTCAGCTCCAGAACAAACATTATGACGGCGCCGATGCAGCCGTCAAAGGACAATTCTATTTATATCCCCACGATTACCCGAATCACTGGACAGAACAGCAATATTTGCCCGACAGCCTTGTCGGTATGGTTTACTACGAACCGGGCAGCAACAAAAACGAACAGGCATATAAAGCTTATTGGGACAAAATTAAGAATCATTCATAATTACTCTGTGGGGAACAAAACGAAAACAGTGGAAATATAAAGGTGATGGAATGAAAATAGGAAGTGTAACAATTGACGGTTTTGCGGCTCTTGCACCGATGGCAGGGGTTGCCGACAGAGCTTTCAGAGAATTGTGTGTAAGTTTCGGTGCGGCATATGTCGTGGGCGAAATGGTAAGTTCAAAAGGACTGATATATCACAGTGACAAATCAAGAGAACTTCTGGAGTTGTCGGAAAAGGAACGCCCTGCGGCGGTGCAGTTGTTCGGTTATGAACCGAATGTGATGGCAGAAGCGGCAAAGATCGCGATGGAGTATCACCCAAATATTATTGATATTAATATGGGTTGTCCTGCTCCGAAAATCGCCTGTAACGGCTCCGGTTCGGCATTGATGAAAAATCCTTCACTTTGCGGAGAAATTGTTTCGGCTGTCAAAAATGCCGTATCGGTACCCGTAACCGTTAAGATTCGCAAGGGCTGGGATAAAAACAGTGTGAATGCCGTAGAAGTCGCACAGATCTGTGAACAGGCAGGAGCCGACGCGATCGCTGTTCACGGACGTACCAGAGAACAGCAGTATATGCCGCCTGCCGATTGGGAGATCATCCGACAGGTGAAAAAAGCCGTCAGTGTTCCCGTGATAGGCAACGGCGATATATCTACCGCCGAAGATGCGGCAAAAATGTTTGAACAGACCAATTGCGACCTTGTGATGATCGGACGGGGAGCGTTGGGCAATCCGTGGATATTTAAAGAAATAGCAATGCTTCTCGGTCACGACAGACCAAGCCTTCCCGTTTCCAATGCAGAAAAAATAGCCGTTCTTCTTCGTCACGTGCAAACTTTGTGCGAGTATAAAGGGGAGCATATCGGTATGCGCGAAGCACG
>CADCRH010000049.1 GCA_902803805.1 uncultured Ruminococcus sp. | reverse complement strand
TTTTCTACACTTGCGGCGATTTGTGAGGTTCTTGACTGTGAAGCGGGTGAAATTCTTGAATTTCAAAAAGAGAATGGCGATTCCTAATAAAGCATTGAATTCAAAAACGCCTGCACGATGAAGTAACTGCATTGAATGGTGCAAGACGGGAAGGCTTGGCAGAAGGGATAGCGAAAGGCAGAGCGGCAGGTAGGGCAGAGGGCAAAGCAGAAGGCAGAGCGGAGCTGTCCGGTGAGATAAAAGAGAAAATGCGTAAGCTTGGTATGTCGGAAGAACAGATCGCAAAAATATTGTCTGAAGAATAACATTTATTATGGAACTGTCACACAAAAAAGTGTAACAGTTCCATATTTATTTTGCCGCGAATATATTTCGGTAAAAAATAACCTATAATAAAAAAGAAAAAGATTGGCAGGCGAAAAATAATTAGGAATTCTTCAAATTTCTATTGACAATTGAAGATTATAATGGTAAATTATAAATAGATTAGCACTCTGATACCGAGAGTGCTAACAGAGAGGTGGCTGAAATGGAACCTGCTCAAAGAAAAATGAAAATCCTTGAAGCGGTTGTTGAAGCGTATATTAAAACAGGTGAGCCGGTCGGCTCTAAAAATCTGTGTGATGTGCTTGACTTCAATGTTTCATCTGCAACCGTAAGAAATGATATGGCAGAACTTGCAGCTCTCGGACTTCTGGAGCAAACGCATACCTCATCGGGGCGAATTCCTACGGAATTGGGCTACAGGGTGTATCTTGATACAATGATGAAGCCGTCCCCCCTGACGAAGCAGGAGCAAACAGTGATCAACGATTCTTTGTATGTCAGCTCAGACGCTCCCGAAAATTTGCTGGAAAAGTCGGCAGAGCTTTTGTCACATATAACGGGCTGTGCAGCTGTTGCGGCGGCACCGTCGGGCGAAAGTGCGGTTATCAAACGTATCAAGTTCGTGCAAACGGGCAATTATACGGCAATGGCTGTGCTGATCACATCAACGGGCAGCGTTAAAACAAAGCTTTTCAGGTGCGATTTTACCGTTACACCGCAGCTTATCGAGATGTTTGATAAGTTTGTTAATGAGCATATGGCAGGACTCCCCGTGACGGGTGTTACTCCTGCATTTATGCAGACGATGGCAGTATCGCTCGGTGAGATGTCGATGATCGTGCCGAATGTTCTTCTTGCGATTCACGATGCGGCAAGAGAGGCGGCTTCAACAAGTGTGGCTATAAAAGGGCAGTCAAATCTTTTTACGATGCCGGAGCTTGCGTCGGCTGACGGCAAAAAGGTAATGGAACTGATGGGACATTCCTCGGAACTTTCAAAGCTGCTCAGAAACGCCGAAACAAAGGCAAGCATACTGATAGGCAGTGAAATCAAGCATCTTGCGCTGTCAAGCCTGAGCATTATCGTCACTCGCTATATTGCTTCTCCTGAATGCAGCGGAGAACTGGCTTTGATAGGACCTGTAAGAATGAATTACCCGAAAATTATTTCAACACTGGAATATGTGACAGCTACCGTGGGAACACTTCTGGGCGAGCTGCTTGACAGTAAATAAGCACTGTACGGTGAAAGGAGTAATAATTTTGGCAAAGAAAAAGTCAAATAAATCCGAACAAAAGGAAAACACAAAAGCAACGGAAAGCGCAGAAAAAACTGAGGCTGCTGCTGTTGAAAATAATGATGAACTGGAAAAGCTCAAAACTGAATTTGAAACCCAAAAGGATCAGTTTATGAGAATGGCTGCGGAATATGACAATTTCCGCAAAAGAACCGAAAAGGAAAAGTTGGCTACCTACGACAATGCGGTTGCCGCAACGGTTGAAGCGTTCCTTCCCGTTGTTGATAACTTTGCGCTGGCGCTGGCGTCGGAAGCAGAGGTTTCTGATGAGTTCAAAAAGGGACTGGAAATGATCCAAAAGCAGCTTGACAATGCCTTTGAGAAGCTGAATGTCGTATCATTCGGTGAACGCGGTGATGAGTTTGACCCCGAACTTCACAATGCCATCGCAAGAACAAGCGATGAGGAGCTTGAGGAGGATCGTATCGCAACGGTTTATCAAAAGGGCTACAAAATCGGTGACAAGATCATTCGTCACGCAATGGTCCAAATTTCAGAATAACAATTTCAATTCATAATTCATAATGCATAATTCATAATTACCCTGCGGGGAGCCATAAGCGGTTTCGCTGACAGGAAATAAATTGATGAAGCTAAAACTATATTATTAATATATTGGAGGATAATTATTATGGCTAAAACAATTGGTATTGACCTTGGTACAACTAACTCGTGTGTTGCCGTTATTGAGGGCGGCGAGCCTGTCGTAATCGCAAATGCAGAGGGTTCGAGAACAACTCCGTCCGTTGTTGCTTTTGCAAAGAACGGCGAAAGACTGGTAGGTCAGGTGGCAAAGCGTCAGGCAGTTTCCAACCCCGACCACACGATCTCTTCCATTAAAAGACAGATGGGTTCTTCTTACAAAGTAAACATCAACGATAAGTCATACACACCGCAGGAAATCTCTGCAATGATCCTGACAAAGCTGAAAAAGGATGCAGAGGCTTACCTCGGAGAAAAGGTAACACAGGCTGTTATTACGGTTCCTGCTTACTTTACAGACGCACAGCGTCAGGCAACAAAGGACGCAGGTAAAATTGCAGGTCTTGATGTAAAACGTATCATCAATGAGCCTACGGCTGCTGCCCTTTCCTACGGCGTTGACAAGGAAAACGATCAGAAGGTAATGGTATATGACCTCGGCGGCGGTACATTCGACGTATCGATCATTGAAATGGGCGACGGTGTTCAGGAGGTTCTTGCAACAGCAGGTAACAACCATCTCGGCGGTGACGATTTCGACCAGAAGATCATTGACTGGCTGGTACAGAGCTTCAAGAATGATCAGGGTGTTGACCTTTCGGGTGACAAGACTGCTATGCAGCGTCTGAAAGACGAGGCAGAGAAAGCAAAGATCGAGCTTTCGGGTATTACAACGGCGGCTATCAATATTCCGTTTATTACCGCAGACGCGACAGGTCCGAAGCATCTTGACTATACGCTGACAAGAGCAAAGTTCAACGAGCTTACCGCAGACCTCGTAGAAAAGACAATGGGTCCGGTTCGTCAGGCGCTGAAAGATTCGGGTCTGAACATTAGCGAAATCGATAAGGTTCTGATGGTTGGCGGTTCTTCAAGAATTCCGGCAGTACAGGAAGCAGTGAAAAGTCTTATCGGCAAAGATCCGTTCAAGGGTATCAACCCCGATGAGTGTGTTGCAATCGGTGCAGCGATTCAGGCAGGTGTTCTCGGCGGTGATGTTCAGGGACTTCTCCTTCTCGACGTTACACCGCTTTCGCTCGGCGTTGAAACACAGGGCGGCGTTATGACAAAGATCATTGAGAGAAACACAACGATTCCGACAAAGAAGAGCCAGATTTTCTCAACAGCTGCTGACAACCAGACACAGGTTGAGGTTCACGTTCTTCAGGGTGAGCGTGAATTCGCAAAGGACAACAAGACACTTGGTCTGTTCAAGCTTGACGGTATTCTTCCGGCAATGCGCGGTGTACCGCAGATCGAAGTAACATTTGATATTGACGCAAACGGTATTGTTAATGTATCCGCAAAAGACCTCGGTACAGACAGAGAGCAGCATATCACCATTACTTCCAACACCAATATGAGCAAGGACGATATCGAAAAGGCAATTCAGGACGCAGAACAGTATGCGGCAGAAGATAAAAAGCGCCGTGAGGAAGTTGACAAGAAGAACGATGCAGAGAATCTTGTTTATGCGGTTGAAAAGCTTCTCAGCGAGAACGGCGAGCATATCTCCGACGAGGATAAGGACAGCCTTAACGGTAAGGTAGCGGCTGTTAAATCGGCTCTTGCACAGAACAATATGGATATGATCCAGTCCACAAAGGACGACCTCCAGAAAGCAATGTATGCCGTATCGGAGAAGCTCTATCAGGATGCAGCGGCTCAGGGCGCAGCACAGCAGCAGGCTCCCGAATCCAATGACAACGGTGTTTACAATGCTGACTATACCGACATTGACGAATAATTCGGCAGTCGGAAATAAAAAACATTGAATTCCGGAAAACAGGGGAAAACCTGATATTATTTTGGGTTTCCCTTGTTTTTTAGATAAAGGGAAAATAAATATGTTGTTAAATAATTGGGACTTGTTCTTGAAAAATCAATCACAATGTATTATTATATAAAGTATAAATGTTAAAGCAAGATAAATTGTATCGGTTTCGGTCGTTTGGAGGGTTGAGTGTAGTACACATTCCGAATTCCGAATTCCGAATTCCGAAGTAAATTGGGGTGATTATTCTTGGCAGATAAGAGGGATTATTATGAGGTGCTTGGAGTACAGAAGGGTGCGTCGGATGACGAAATTAAAAAAGCATTTCGTCAACAGGCAAAAAAATACCACCCCGACCTGAATCCCGGCAACAAAGAAGCCGAGGCAAAATTTAAGGAAGTAAACGAAGCATACGAAATTCTCTCAGACAGCGATAAACGTCAGAGATACGACAGATTCGGCTTTGCAGGCGTTGACCCGAACTATGGTGCCGGTTCCGCCGCCTACGGCGGAGGCAATCCGTTCGGACAGGACATAGATATAGGCGATATTTTCAACAGCTTTTTCGGCGGCTTCGGCGGCAGAACAACGAGAAATCAGAACGCACCGAGAAAAGGTTCGGATGTTGAAGTTTCCGTTACGATCTCGTTTGAGGAAGCGGCGAAAGGCTGTAAGAAAGAGGTCGCGTATCAGAATGTCGAGGCTTGTAAGGAATGTGGCGGTACAGGTGCGTCAAAGGGTACACAGATGAAAACTTGTCCGAACTGTAACGGTACAGGTCAGGAGAATGTACAAAAGCGTACACCGTTTGGCGTAGTTCAAACCTCACAGACCTGTAACAAATGCCGCGGAAAAGGCAAGATCATAGAAAAGCCGTGTGCAAAATGCTCCGGTGCAGGCAGAGTACGTTCTCAGAGAACCGTTACGGTGACGATTCCGGCAGGTATCAGTCAGGATCAGATACTGAACATAGGCGGTCACGGAAACAGCGGCTATAACGGAGGTCCCGCAGGCGATCTTCACGTATATATCAATGTTAAAAAGCACGATATATTCGAGCGTAAAGGGGACGACGTATGGTGCGAGATTCCGCTGACGTTTTCGCAGGCAACGCTCGGTCACGAGGTAACTGTTCCTACTCTTGACGGCAAGGCAAGCTATACGGTTCACCCCGGCACTCAGCCCGGCGACGTGTTTAAGCTGAAGGGCAAGGGCATACAGCACCTCAACTCACGAGGCAGAGGCGACCAGTATGTCAGAGTAACGATCGAGGTTCCGAGAAATCTGAATGCAGAACAGAAGAAAGCGCTGAATGCATTTGACGCGCTTTGCAGTACGAGCAATTATCAGAAAAGCAGCAGTTTCTTTGATAAGGTCAAGAAAATATTCAAGGATTAAAAAATATCGGACAGGCGGAGATCTCTGCCTGTCCGATATTTTTTGCGGTTAAAATTACAAATAGTATAATTAAAACAATAAATATACAAATTGTAATATACTGTTAGTATTTAGTTTAAAATAATATACAATTAGTTATATAAAAATTTCATCATAAGAAACGTCCAAAATGTGTTTGAACAGCTTGATCTCATCGGGATAGATGTGGCGCTGACCTACTTCGATTTTTGCAATGGCACTTCGGGTAATGTCGCAGCCGTTGATCTGCATTTGTACAGACAGATTTTCTTGTGTCATATTTGCTTTTTCACGCAAACTCCTTAAATTTTTACCAAGTTTCTTTTCATATTCATTATTCATAATAAAATCTCTCCATTTTTTATAAGACGTTTCACTGATTATATCATAAAATTGATAACAATAAAATATTTTTTAATACGATTGGTATTAAAAAATAAATATATACTTAAAGTAATTATATATTACGTTTCGTATAATATACTAAAGGTATAAAAATCTGATTTTGTACAAAAACAGAATCAGCCTTTCAAAAATTTCTTGATTTTGAACGGCGGCTATGATATGATAATATTGAACTTAAAAGATACAGGAAGAAAAATATTAAGAAGTACGGAGGTATTTTAAAAGAAATGAAAAAATCTTTAAGTTCAATTGCAATGGTGGTTTTGGTCGTATGTTTGTCTGTGGTGCTGAGCGCTTGCAGCAAGAGTCTTCCCGAAAGAATCATCGGTTATTATACTGGTGATGGGCGTTCGGAGATTACGTTTTATGACAACGGAACCTGTATGTACGATCACCCGAAATTTTCTCAGCCTTCAAGGGGTTCTTGGACAATTGTGGATGACAAGGTGATTGTCAAAGGTATTTTCACTTATGACATTTATGCCGATGTCAGCAATTTCAATGATCGAACATTGTTTTTCCAATCTGAAAGCAGCCGTTGGAATGATGAACTGTTTACCAAACAGAGTGATGCGTAAGGAGAAACTGCTATGAAAAAAAGAAGATTTGTCTTGTTGGCGGCAGCGGTTGCCGTAACAGCAGTTTTCATTTTTGCCGGTTGTTCTCATACATTTACCTGTGGTTTATGCGGTAAAGAAGTCAATGAAGCAGGTCATCAATACACCGTTTTAGGACGTGAAGTTGAAATTTGCGACAGCTGCTATAACGGTTTGCAGGATATAACAAACGGTAATTTTTAAAATGAAATAACGTTATAAAAAGGACAATCCTGCTGTGGAATTGTCCTTTTATGCTGCGTGATTTTATCTGTCCTATCTGCCGTGGACGTTTACTTTTGCTTTGCAGTAAACGGTCAGCGTGAATCGACAGTGCCGACGCATAGATACAATAATGCCCGATTATGTGGGGACATAACCGGGCATTACTGCTTTTTAGGAGGAATGTATATGAAGTAAACTTGTAATCATAGTGAATTTAATCCTGTTCTTTAAAGAAGAACAGATCTTCAAATTTTTTGTCAAGTGCAATGCATATCAATAAAGCAAGCTTTGCACTGGGGCAAAATTGGTTGTTCTCTATTGAGCTTATCGTCTGGCGTGAAACACCGACCATTTCGGCAAGCTCGCCCTGTGAGATTCTTTTTTCGGCACGGGCAACACGAAGTCGATTTTGAAATTCTATGTCGTTCATATTGTCACCATAAAGAACAGCATTACGCACACAAAGGCGATAATACCTGTTGCTATCCCAAAAATAAGATAACCAGGTTTTTTGAGGTTTTTGTACTGGTAGAAAAAGGTCGTACAAAGATATGCTGTAATAATAGCGACATCTTCATAAAACATTTCACGGTGAAGTGCTTTATAAATGCTGAAAACCAAACACAAAACACCTACAACAACAGCCCCCAGACCGAACGACGCATTATAGATGCGCTGTTCCCGTTCATCAAGAGTGTTTTTTGCTTTACGTTTATTTTTAGCAAGAATTTCCTTTTTATCCATTCATAACACCCTCAAAAAACATTTGAAGCCTAAACAAAATAATTGAAAATTTTTCCTTTTCATTCTGTGCTTATATAGTAACACATACTTTTCATCTTGTCAAGTATTCTTGACAAATTTTCTTTTAAACTTGTCAAAAAATATTTTCATTCCTTTTCACTTACGGCTTCCCCGCAGGGTAATTATGCATTATGCATTATGAATTATGAATTAATTTAAATTTGTCTTGAAGTAATAGTTGGTGGTGTGATAAAATACAAATAGGAACGGATAATTTTGGAATTCGTTTGAAATGAGTGTGAAGGGGATTTTTTTATGAAACTTGAAAAGCTTCTTACAAGATTGAATTATATGGTCGTACAAGGAAATATCGATACGGAAATTTCGGATGTTATATATGATTCCAGAAAAGCTTGTCAAAACTGCGTGTTTGTTTGTCTGGTCGGCTCCAATCTCAACAGCCACCAATTTGCTCAATCGGCAGTTGAAGCAGGTGCGGCGGCAGTGGTCGTCAGTGAGGAGATCGAAATTAGCGGTGCAACAGTGATCAAGGTGGATGACACAAGAAAGGCTCTTGCGTTTATGAGCGCCGAATATTTTGGAAATCCTGCCGATGAGCTGACCACCATCGGTATCACGGGCACAAAAGGAAAAACCACAACGGCTTCTATGGTTCGCTCGATATTGGAAAAAGGCGGATACAAAACCGGCATTATCGGAACGCTCGGCATACTGGTAGGCGATGAGGTGATCAAGACCGCCAATACAACACCTGAATCATACGAGGTTCAAAAGGCAATGCGTATGATGTTGGATAAGGGCTGTAAGGCAGTCGTGATGGAGGCTTCCTCGCTCGGTCTGAAATGGCACAGAACAGACGGTTTTATATTCGATTACGGCGTTTTCACCAACTTTTCGCACGACCATATCGGCGGCGCTGAACATAAGGATATGGAGGAATACCGTCAATGTAAAGCAATGCTGTTCAAACAGTGTACAACGGGTATTGTCAATATTGACGACCCTGCGGTCGAGCAGATTCTTGAAAATCATACTTGTAAGGTTGAAACTTACGGTTTCGACGAAAATGCACAGTTGAAAGCTTCCAATGATGAGCTTCTTTCAAAGCCCGGTTATCTCGGTGTCAGATTTGATGTGAGCGGAAAGCTGAATATGACGGTTGATGTCGATATTCCCGGAAAGTTCACGGTATATAATGCCTTGTCTGCGATTGCCGTTGCACTGCATTTTCATCTGACCGAACAGCAGATTTTTGACGGTCTGAATGAAGTAAAGGTAAAGGGCAGAGTGGAGCACGTAAAAATTCCCGGCGATTTTACATTGCTGATCGATTATGCGCATAATGCATTAAGTATGGAAAATGTTCTGATAACGCTCCGTGAGTATCACCCGAAGCGTCTGGTAACACTTTTCGGCGCAGGCGGAAACCGTCCGCGTGACAGACGTTATGAAATGGGCGAGATTTCGGGCAAGCTGTCCGACCTTTCGGTCATTACCGAGGATAACTCACGCTTTGAGGACGTACTGGATATTATCGAAGATATTAAGGTCGGCATTAACAAGACCGGCGGCGAATACGTTGTGATACCCGACAGAACCGACGCAATACGCTATTGTATCGAAAATGCCAAAGATGGCGATATTATTGTTCTTGCCGGAAAAGGACACGAAGACTATCAGGACAAAAACGGCGTAAAAACGCATTATGACGAGCGTGAAGTAATTGCCGATATTATCAACGGGTGAGGGATCAATATGAAAAGCTTAACGGTGGAACAAATTGCGGAGATCGTTGGAGGACAGCTTCTTTGCGGCGATTCCGGAACGATTGTCACAAATATTCAGTATGACAGCCGTGCTGTCACTGACGGTACACTGTTTGTACCGATCAAAGGTGCCAAAGTTGACGCACACCAATTTATAGAGGACTGTTTGAAAAACGGCAGTGCGACACTGACCGAAAATGACGCTCCCGAAAATGCGGAAAAACCGTATATCAAGGTGAATAATACACTGGCAGCCCTTCAAAAGTTGGCAGCTTACTACAGAAAGCAGTTTGACATAAAGCTGATCGGCGTGACAGGAAGTGTCGGAAAAACCAGCACCAAAGAAATGATCGCGGCGGCACTTTCCAAGGGCTTTGATGTAATGAAAACGCAGGGCAATAAAAACAGTCAGATCGGTATGCCGATGACAATGTTTGAAATACAGGACAAAAACGAAGCGGCGGTCATTGAAATGGGAATGAGCGAATTCGGAGAGATGGAACGTCTTTGCGATGTTGCACAGCCGAATATTGCCGTGATGACAAATATCGGAACTGCACATATTGAAAATCTCAAAACGCAGCAGAACATAATGAGCGAAAAGCTCAAAATCACGGATCACTTTGACAAGAACGGGATTCTGTTCCTCAACGGCGATGATGATTTGCTGAAAACACTTCACGGAAAACAGCCTTTCCGCACAGTGACATTCGGTATTGATCAAAATTGTGATTATTATGCCAACGATATGCAGACAGAGGGATTCAGTACCCGTTTTGTTTGTCATCATAACGGCATTGCCGAGGAATACACCGTACCGGCACTTGGTATCCACAATGTCAAAAATGCACTTGCAGCAATCGCGATAGGCGAATATCTCGGATTGTCGAAAGATGTGATTCAAAGCGGAATCCTTACCTATAAAAATGCTCCTATGCGTCAGCAGATTCATCAACTGGATGATTTTGTCATTATTGATGACAGTTATAATGCAAGTCCTGAAGCAACGGTTGTTTCTCTGGATGTGCTGAAAAGCGTATCGGGGTCTGACGGAAAATCGATAGCCGTTCTTGCTGATATGCTGGAACTGGGCGAGGAAAGCGAAAAACTCCATTATAACGTCGGAAAGCACCTTGGTGAAATTCACATTGATACCCTTATCACGGTCGGAGCACTTTCACGATCTACCGCGAAGGGAGCCGCCGAAAACGGCTGTACAGATGTACAAAGTTTTGACACAAACGAGGAAGCCTATGAATGTCTGAAAGCTAAGATCGGCAAGAACAGTACGGTTCTTGTCAAGGGTTCAAGAGGAATGCATACGGACGAAATTGTATCAAAATTTGTAAAAAAAGAAGATTGATATTTGGATAGATATTCAAAATTGCAGGGCAGTAATTCGACATTCCATCGGAATGATTGACATTACAGCGGTAAAATGGTAGAATTAATCTGTGGTACAATGTGTTTTTGTGTGTACCGCGAAATGTATGATATTGTAATTTTGGGGTGAAAAGCTTATGAATCAGAATCCTAATGAAAACAATTCGTTTAAACCGAATACAAGTCAGCCGAACCCGACAATGATGCCCGGTTCAAGCGCCGATAAGCCGTTCAATGCCAATCCTGCGGCAAGCTCCAATCGTTCTCAGAACAGTTCAACAGGCGGTTCGGGCTCTCCGTTTCAGCCGATAGGCGAAATGACGGTCACAGGTGGTTATAACGGTCCTCTTCCAGGAAAAACTTTATCTGTTGCCGGACTGATTTGCGGTGTGTGCAGTATCGTTCTTTCCATTATTGCGGTCGGTCTTAATATCATTTTGATGTTTACAGGAATGAGTGTTCTTCCTCTTGTCCTCAATCTGATGGGACTGGCTTCGGGTGCTGCTGCTATCGGCGGCATTATTATGTCTGTTATCGGAGGAAATAAAAACATCAATATCGGTGCGCCCAGAGGCAATATTGCCGTTGCAGGTATCATCTGCGGTGTAATAGGCATCATTCTTTGTGGTGCAGGTTTTGTAGTGACAGGCTGTAGTGCTTGTATCGGACAGGCTGTCTGCACTTCAGCAACAGCAGTTTCAACATCTATTTGACAGAGATATGACCAAAATCGGGAAATAGATATTGATAGGAAATATCAAAATATTATTCACTATTCATTATCCAATCGTTTTATGTAAAAAAAGTTTTATTTAACAACCAATATTGACTTTTGTGTGATGTGATGGTAGAATATATTTATATTATCAAAACATATAATTTTTTTAGGATTATATGTTATTGGGAGGAATTAGAAAATGAATCATCCACAACAGTTCGGTCAGCAGCCGGGCAGACCTGTTCCGCCGCCGTATCAGCCGTCGCAGCCGCCGCAGCCGCCGCAGCCGCCG
>CADCRH010000048.1 GCA_902803805.1 uncultured Ruminococcus sp. | reverse complement strand
GGTTCTTCAGAAGGCTCATCTGTCGAATCTTCTTCACCTGCAACGCTTGTATCTACATACTTAAGCTCGCCATCTTCATTTGTGTAGAAGAAAGAAACAGGCCAGAGATTGTAGTCATCACCGTTTGTGTTCAGGAAAACAGTTACGTTCTTTGCGTTCTCTGTCACCTTAGCATTTACCTGGCTGTTCTCTGTACGCTCATACTCAGCCTCATAAGCGCCCCAGCTCAGATCCCAGTTGCCGTCTGCACGAACCTTGAACTCTGTGCCTGCTGCAAGATCGCCGATGTTAGCGGAATAAACGCCGTCTGCGATTTCTGTCATAGCAGCGTCAGCAGCCCAGTCATTGAAGCCGCCGATAACGCCGTATGTATGCTCGGAAGCTACGATCTCGGAAGTATCGCCGCCCTTGTCTTCAAATGTGAAGTATGTTACAGGCCAAACATTACCGTCTTCGCCGTTTGTGTCAAGAACAACAACGAGGTCTGTTTCCTCTGTTGTTTCGATCTTGCTGTTTGTCTGGCTGTTGAATGTACGGTCATACTCTGCCTCGTAATCGCCCCAGCTGTAATCCCAAGCGCCGTCAAGACGAATCTTGAACTCATAGCTGCCCGGTGCAACATCCTTAACGACACCAACATAAACGCCGTCGCCGTCTTCATCTGTCATTGTTGCAATGTCATCTGCCCAACTGTTGAAGCCGCCGATGATACCAACTGTATGTGTTGAAATATCAAACTTTTCATCTTCCGGCAAAGAATCAACAGCAGATACTGATGTTGCAGCTACAGCTGCCATTGAACCAACGAGAGCAGCAGCAAGTGCAATACCGATTAATTTTTTTGTCTGCATTTTAATCTTCCTCCTAAAAATAAAGATAATAATGTAAAGCTGCGAAAATAGCTTTATCTTCAATGATTATACAACCAAAGTCCAAAAAAAGCAAGCAAAAAGTAACGTTTTTTAATTTTTTTATTTTACCAAATAAGGGCTTTTTAGTTATTTTGACGATTATTTTTTGAAATTTTTCGCTGAAATAATTTTCAAAAATATTTTATTGTGCATTTTCACTATTTTAAAATAAAATTATTATGCATTATTTCTGTTGATAGAAAATCAAATTTATTACAATTTTTTCCAGAAGCAATATAGCGAATATCATTTTCAACATTTTTGGAGGAAATGTTGAATGTAAAAATTCTTGCCGTTTGACATTGAACGATGATTGTATATAATATGATATATTAATGTAGGGTAAGTAAAAATAAGCAAGAGATCACCCGGAACGGAGATAGAAGAATGAAATACTGCACGAAATGCAAAAAGATATATAACAACAGTGCCGAACGCTGCTGCGGAAAAAAGTTGACCGTCAATCCGAGTACATTTTCCCCGGTAGCGGCGGTCACGGCTAACGGCTTTGAACTGGAGCGTATCCGCGCCGCCTTAAACGATGCGGAAATTGCTTATTCTGTCCAACAGATCAAAAAGGATACGGGACTGCAAATTTTGAATTCCGCACCTCCCGAAAACTGCACGGTTTATGTCCCGTTATGCGATTATGACGCTGCTTTATCGGTTCTTATCGGAATCGGTGCAATAGACGAAGCCGCCGCCCCCGAATTCAGTGACGAGGACATCCAAGAGCTGCAAAAGGCAAAGGAACAGGCAGAATCCGAAGAACTGTCACCGAGAAAACGCTTTTGGGTAAGACTGTTGTCGCTGATCGGATTTTTGCTGATATTAACGGGTGTTGCCTATCTGACGGACTGGCTTCTGTCATTTGTTACGCCGTATCTGGGAAGATAAACAAAAACAAACGGACGAACGCCCCTATTGGAACGCCCATCCGCATTTTTGTTTTTATCCTTCGGCTTTCATTACTTCGCGCTGAACGAAAGACAGTCGGTACATCTCTGTTCTGTGGGGTTTGCTTCGTGTGTGCCGATCATCACCGTGTCAAGTGAGCAATAGTCGCAGTCAGAGCAATGATAAGTGCACTGTTCAACGCTGCATTGAATACTTCTGTTAGGTTTTTCCATTGTATGGTTCTCCTTCCTGCCTTATCAGATTCATTCATATTAATGAATGTGGCACTAATAGTATTTACCCAATTTAAAAATGATATACACAAAAACAAATTTTTTATATTGAAAAAATTGGATCTCTCTTTACTTTTTCGTTAAATTGCGACAAATATCACCATTATTTTTCATCAGTTTTGTATTCCCAAACGATTTTTAGCTGCGGTAAATTCTTACCATTGTGTAATTTATATAATAATTTATTTTTGTTTTGTAAATAATTGATATTTTTGTGCCGCTTTTTATTCTTTTCGGAAAATTCAGTACAATTTTTATGCCTATTTTCTCCCAAAAAACGGCTTCCGAAGAAGCTTTGGAAATACATTCCGCAAAAAAAGCGAAATTTAACTTGATTTTTCGGCGGCAACATAGTATAATCATTCTAATGGAAACTTAAATTGTAGTTTCAAAAAATTTTTTAGGAGGATTTATTACAATGAATAAGTCAAAGATTTTAGCAGTTGCTCTTTCAGCTGCTCTCGTAGGTTCAATGGCTGCTGCTACAGCACTCACAGCAAGCGCTGCAGGTGTAGGTAATGCAGAACAGATCAAGGATCACACAGTAGGTGTTACAGGCAGCTTCGCAAACTGGGGCAACCCCTATGATGACGGTCACACAGTATCTGATACCGCTCTCACAGATGAGGACGGCGACGGCGTTTACGAAGGTACTATCGAAATCGAAAGCGCTACAGAAGATATGATCGTTGAGCACACAAAGGACGACGGTAACGAGAACCAGGTTCCCACAGGTAAAGTAGGTATCACTTTCAAAGTTCGTCTTGATGGTGACTGGACAGACAGCTGGGGCGAATTCGAGCCTGACTACGGCCGTACTTGGAACAGCCAGACAAACTGCTGCGCAGACGGCGTTAAGGTTGGCGATTCCGTAAAGATCCACGTTACATTCGACACAACAAAGAACTCACCCGAAGCTATCGCTAACGGCGACGTTGAAGAGGGCGACGATGTTGACGTTTACCTTCTCCCTGTTACTTACACAGTAGAGATCGGTGCAGGTTCAACAGAAGAATCAAGTGCTGCTGAGTCTTCCGCAGAGTCATCTGCAGAATCTTCAACAGAGTCTTCACAGGAGTCTTCAACAGCTGCTGCTACAACAACATCTTCAACAGCTTCTACTGCTACATCAACAGCTCCTGCTGCTACAACAGACACAACAACACCTGCAACAGGCGATACAACTTCTGCAGTTGCTCTCGTTGCTGTAGTTCTCGCATCACTTGGTGCATCTGTTGTTATGACAAAGAAGGCTTCTGCAAAGGACTAATTCCTTTCAGCCTACATAGCACAAAATAATAATCGAACCGATTGTTTCATACAGTCGGTTCGATTTTTTATTTCAATGTATAATTTTTTCAAAAAATTTCACGTATATTTTTCCGAAACATACAGAAAATAAAAACAAAAAAGTATTTTTAAAGGAGATACAATTATTATGAAAGCAACAGGAAT
>CADCRH010000047.1 GCA_902803805.1 uncultured Ruminococcus sp. | reverse complement strand
TCCGCAGTTCTATTTCAGAACAACAGACGTTACAGGTGTTATCAATCTTCCCGAAGGCACAGAGATGTGTATGCCTGGCGATAACGTTGATATGGACGTTGAGCTCATCACTCCGGTTGCTATGGAAGAAGGACTTCGTTTTGCTATCCGTGAGGGCGGCAGAACAGTAGGTTCAGGCGTTGTTTCCAAGATTTACGAATAATTTATTCCTTTCAAAATAACCGACAAATCAGCCGCTTGCAGTACTCCGGTATTGCAGGCGGTTTTTTGTCGCTGAAAAATCGGATAAAAACGATTTTTTGTCATCAATTGTTCTTTTTTTGCTACTAAAAGTTTCTTGAATGATGGTATAATCATATTAATGATTCGTATTGCAGAGAGGCGGAAAAGGAATGAATATGATGACCAATCGACAGACAGCAATTTTTTATCCATTCTAGGATTGGTACTTTCCGGAGTTTTTCTTTACATACAAATATCCTCAATTTATGTAATGATAGACAATCACCGATTTATGGAAACAGCAGTCGAAGTGGAAGCAGTATGTACCGACAGTTGGTTTGAAGAAACTTATCACAATGATGATGACGGACCGGGATATACCACAAAAACTTACTATGCGGCAGTTTCGTATCAATACGAAGGGATACAGTATTCAAATCCAAGGATCACAGTTTCCAAGAATGTCGGGGTTGGAGGTACGGTAACAATTTATGTTTCACCGACTGATCCATCGGATTCCAGAAAAATCGTTGACAGTGATTTTACTTATATTATGACTTCTTTAGTGTTCATTCCGTTTACACTGGTAGGATTGGTATTTTTGATAGAGGGCGTTCGCTTTCTTTGGAAAAATAAAAAACAGAAAAAAGAAGAATTGCCTGTTAAAGATTTTAATATGTATCACTGAACAAAAAGAAAAGACATTGGAGCAAGGTGCTTCAATGTCTTTTATCATTTCTTTAAAATATCATCAGATCTATCCTGCAAAAGATGATGGCAATATTCCCGATAATAATTTTCGTAACAATTCTTGATATTGGTACTGAACGGGTCTTTGTATCTGTCCTCAATACCATTATCATAGTAAACCCGTAAAATATGGACTGATCTCTTTGGTGTCGGATTGGTGAATATCATAAAAACGAACGGGATGCCACAGTAACATTTTGGTTATTTGGTTTATTTTCAGATTTTTCACTTTATCCCTTCTTCCAACATCATTATATAGCAAAAGACGGTATATTCAACCTTTATCTAACGGTTCTTTCAATGGATAAAGCCTAATGTTGGCACTGTCGTATCTGACAGCATATACTTTTTCTCCCGATTTTGCACAGCACGGGAAATCTCCCTCCAAGGTTACTGCCTTGTTGGTTTGCGGAGAGAAGCAGTGGAAATAGTAATGTCTGTATTTTTGGCGCCCCGAACCACGAAAGATATATTGCTCGCTGTGAAAGATAAATTTTTGGCACATCAATTGATTTGATTTCAGCGTAGAAAGCAGTTTGACATCTTTTTTTATGATCAGCCACGTTAACACTCCGATAAAAACCGAAGAAATCAGAAAATTCTGTAAAAATGGAGTCAAAGCGATATTTTGTGAATGATCGTATTTGCTGTCGAAAAGAAAAATCAGCAGGGCAGCCGCCATTGACAGCAGAAAGCATATGGCAAACGGAATCAATCGGACGGTCAGTTTTTTTCTTTCGCAGTGCAGAATATACTGCCTTTCACTGTCTGTGACAGGATAAAAGGGTTCTTCATTTTCGGGAACTTTTCCGGTCAGCTCACCCAAAATCCGATCATTTTCGCTGTTTACATCAATATCATTTTGAAATACGGTAACGGCAATACAACTCCGTGGAAGCTTAGCTTGATTGCCGATCATATCAACAAGATCAACCGTATCGCCAACATCACAAGTGACAAAAACTTCTTTGGTCGTCAGTACTTTTTTCCGTTTGCCGTTGACGGAAACAACCGCATAAAAGCCGATAGAATCTTTGTTATGTTTTTTTCGGATAACAGTTGCTTCACAGTATTCGGCATTGTTCTGTTCCAGCAAATACTTTTTGCTGTCATAGCGTATTTTTGATACAGTCCCCAGTACACCGAAAATAACCAGCAGTGCAAGAAATATGATGTTAAATATCCAAAATACCGCTTTATCTCTATCCGAGAAGTTGGCGATATTATAAATGATTAACATAAAAGCGGCAAAGGCAGCATATATATAATATTCCAATACATAAGTATATTGAAAATGGTTTCTGATGGTACTATATCGTTGGTTGTCCAGTTTTTTCCACACGTTCAACACCTCTGTACTCAATTATAACATAAAAATCTTTTTGATACGATAGAAAGAATACCGATTTTTTTATTTAAAGAGTCGGAAAAATCTGATATAATAAAAAGAAAACGGAGGAATTGATGATGATCAAAATAGATTTGATAACGGGCTTTTTGGGTTCGGGCAAAACGACCTTTATCAAAAAATATGCCAAATACCTATTGGACAAGGGAAACCGCATCGGCATACTCGAAAATGATTTCGGAGCGGTCAACATTGACAGAATGTTATTGCAGGAGCTTCAGAGCGAACAATGCGATATTGAAACGGTAGCCGGTGCGTGCGACAGAGATTGTCATAAAAGACGCTTTAAAACCAAGCTGATCGCGATGGGGATGCTCGGCTATGACAGGGTGATCATTGAACCGTCGGGCATTTTTGATATTGACGAATTTTTCGATTCCCTGCACGAAGAACCGCTTGACAGATGGTATGAAACAGGAAATGTCATTGCAATTGTTGACGCACAGCTTGACGAGCATTTGTCCGATTCTTCCGAATATCTTCTTGCTTCCCAGACGGCAAACGCAGGCGCAGTTGTTCTGAGCAGGGTACAGTATGCCTCAGACGAAGAACGATCGGCTGTCATCGCGCATCTGAACCGATCACTGCAAACATTCGGCTGTCAAAGAATCATTGATAGTGACATTGTATCAAAGAATTGGGAAAACTTTGATGAGAGTGATTATGAAAAGCTGCTTTCCTGCGGCTGTCGGAAAGAAAGCTTTGTCAAGCGGTTCAGCGACGATAACGGCTATCAGTCATTGTATGTTATGCATTGTCAGATCACGCCCGACAGACTGTGCGAAAAGGCAAAACAGCTTCTTGACAGCAAAGAGCACGGAAATATCTTCCGTGTAAAGGGATTTGTTCTTGACGGCGGAAAATGGTTTGAGATCAACGCGGCACATAAAAGTATCGATATTCACCCGATTCCGAACGGACAGGAAATCATTATCGTTATAGGAGAACATCTGAATCAAGAAAAAATCAGCGCTGTTTTTGAAAAATCATAACAGATTGCTTGTCAACAGCAACAAATGATAGTATAATTGAAATGAGTTTATAATGAATTTGTTATAGGAAATTTACGGAGGAGCAAATGAAAAGAGGAAAGTTGATTGTATTTGAGGGTCTGGACGGTTCGGGAAAGGGAACGCAAATCGACCTGTTGGTGAAGGAAATGAAAAATCAGGGAAGAATGGTGTATCAGACCGCCGAGCCTACCTCATCGTCAATGGGCGGAATGATTCGCGACGCATTGGGAGGCTTTGTCAAACGTGACGCTTATGAGCTTTCGGCAATGTTTTTGGCGGACAGGATCTTCCATAATGTCAATCCCGTTAACGGTATTCGTCAGTTTCTTGATAAGGGAATCGATGTTGTATGCGACCGGTATTATTATTCGTCGTTTGCCTATCAGGGAATTGATGCCGATCTGAAATGGGTAATGAATATGAATCTTCAATGTGAAGAAATTCTGAAACCCGATTTGTGTATTTTTCTGGATGTCGATATTGACTCCTGCGATGAGCGGATCGAAAAAAATCGTCTGGCACGTGAAATATACGAAAACAAAAATACACAGCTCAAAATCCGCAGACGCTTTTTTGAAGTGTTGGATATGCTTTCGGGCATAGAAAATATCAAAGTCGTCAATGCCGCACGACCAATTGAAGCGGTTTCGGCTGATATAATCAATCTTTACAATTCGATAAAGGAGTAAACAAAAATGAGTTATCACATTAACACCAAATGCCTGCAATCGGGCTATGACCCGAAAAACGGCGAACCGAGAGTGCTTCCCATCGTTCAGAGTACAACATTCAAGTACGATTCTGCCGCCACGCTCGGCAAACTGTTCGACCTTGAGGAGGACGGATTTTTCTATACCCGTCTGACGAATCCGACATTGAGTGCGGTTGCCGCCAAGATCTGCGACTTGGAGGGCGGTGTGGGCGCAATGCTGACCGCTTCCGGACAGTCAGCAACAATGATCTCTATTACCAATATTTGTCATTCAGGCGATCACGTTGTCTGCGCTAGCGCCGTATATGGCGGAACGTTTAATCTGTTCCATAAGTCGCTGCGTGAGTTGGGCATTGATTTTACCTTTGTCAAGCCCGACGCGTCTGAAGAAGAGATCAATGCCGCTTTTCAGGAAAACACAAAAGCTGCTTTTGTGGAAAGTGTTTCTAATCCGTCGCTTGATGTGTGTGATGTACCGCTTTATGCAAAAATCGCACACGCACACGGCGTACCGCTGATCGTTGACAATACATTTCCGACACCGATCAATTTCCGTCCTTTTGAATGGGGTGCGGATATTGTCACCCATTCGACATCAAAATATATGGACGGTCACGCAGTTGCTTTGGGTGGTGTCATCGTTGACAGCGGCAATTTCGACTGGACGAACGGAAAATATCCGATGTTTACCGAACCCGACGAATCTTATCACGGTGTTGTCTATAGCGAAAAATTCGGAAAAGCTGCCTACATTACAAAATGCATTGCCCATTTGATGCGTGACTACGGTGCGCAGCAAAGTCCTCAGAATGCCTTTCTTCTCAATCTCGGAATGGAAACTTTGTTTCTCAGAATGGAACGTCATTGTTCCAATGCGCTTGCCGTTGCAAAGTTCCTTGAAAGCAGTGAGCAGATCGAATGGGTGAACTATCCCGGACTGGAAAGCAGCAAATATTACACCCTTTGCCAAAAGCTGATGCCGAACGGCAGCTGCGGCGTGATCTCTTTCGGTGTCAAGGGAGGACGTGAAAAGGCAATGAAATTTATGGACAGTCTGAAACTTGCCAGTCTTGTGATACACGTAGCGGACGCACGAACCTGTGCGCTGCACCCTGCCAGCACAACACACCGTCAGATGAACGACCAACAACTGGAGGAATGTGGTGTCAAGCCGAATCTGATCAGAATGTCCGTCGGTCTGGAATATATTGACGATATTCTTTCGGATATTCGTCAGGCACTTGACAGCATTTGATCTTAAATGACCTCAAAAAATCAAAGCCGATACGGAATCGTTGCAATGACGGTTCCGTATCGGCTTTTTGTTGATACTTATGGAATGATGTGGTCGGGGTCGGAGTCTTTTAAATTTTCCGGCTGTGAAGCCATATAATCGGCATAATCTAAAAGACTTTTTTGAGCTTCGTCATTCAATTTGTGATAATCATTCAGTAATCTTTACTGCTGTTTATCCTTGTCGATGGGAGGCAGGACGGAGCTTTCATTTGATGGTCGCGCTGGATATGGCAAAGGTTTTGGATTGTACGGTAGAGGAAATGTGCAGGGAGGAGAGTGCCTGAAACCCCGTCATAAATCATTGGAAACAGACATATAAATAGTTATATATTATTATGAATGGATTTGACGGTGAATTATGTTTAAACTGAAAACATTTTTGAACTCGACACTCTTTACGTTTTTGTTTGCTGTTTTGGGAGGAATCGTGACCTATTGGGGAATGCCGGCGTTTGAACAGGCAAAACAGCCCTTTTTGACGCCGCCGGCATTTGTGTTTCCTATCGTGTGGACTTTGCTGTATTTGTTGATGTCGTTCAGTGCCGCAATCATTTACGATGCAGGCGATGAGGGCATTTCCAAAGCACCGAAGGCATTGTTTGTTTATGTGGTTCAACTGACGTTCAATTTTTGGTGGTGTGTTCTGTTTTTTGGTTTCAGGCTGTATTTTGTTTCTTTTATCTGGCTCCTGCTTTTGATAATACTTGTCATTTCGATGATCATATTATTTACGAGAATCAACAGAACCGCGGGTTTGATACAGCTTGCGTATCTTGTCTGGCTGCTGTTTGCGGCATATTTGAATTTAGGAGTATGGCTTTTGAATTAGCCGGATTCCTGCAAAAAAACATACCGTCTGATGTGTCATTCCTCTATGAACATCAGGCGGTATGATTTTTGCGTTAATAACTGATAATTCTGACTCTGCCGATAAACGGAAGTTCCTTTGCTCTGCCGTTTACTACGTTCAGTATTCCGAGAATGAGATAAACCAGTGCAACCAGATTTACCAGTGTAATGATAATCGTAACCAGTGCACCGAGAATCGGTGTGATCAGCGCAAACAGAAGATGAACGAACGTCAGCACCAATGAAACAGCCACATCCAGAATCAGCAGCGTCAGACCCTGATTGATATGAAAACGGGCAAAACGAGAGTTCGGAGCACCAAACAGGGGAATCAGAAGAAGAATTCCGAGATAGGCAAAAATGGTGATATTCTTATTCTGCATAATATCCTGAGGATCGTATTCGTTTGTTGTGTCCTCGGTATCGTTGATAATGCCGTAAATGAAGTTTTCGCGTTCCGTGGGGTCGCGTTTGTAGCGGTTATAACGGAAATCTTCGGTAAAATCGGGGCGGCTGTTGTTCAAAGGTTCACCGCAGGCATTACAAACCTTTGCGTCATCGGCAACGATGGCGCCGCATCGTGGACAGGCTAACATAATTTTTTCTCTCCCTTAACTGCAAATTGATAATATAATAGTATTATAAAATTTTACAGTGGCAATGTCAACCAACAAACATCATTATATGAAAAACAGCCGTAAAATTTTTTAAAAATAACGGCTGTTTTGTGATAAATCTATCAGATTATTTGGATTTTGTTTTGCGCTGTTCACGAAGAAGACGGATAATCTCACCGAATTTCGGAGGCTTGCCGTACATCAGTACACCGATCCTGTAAATCGCAGAAGCAAGCAGTCCGAGCAGATAAACCGAGATCAACTGAACGGCAATGGAGAGCAGTATTTCATAGAATGCCACATCCGACATTGCGGCGCGTGCAAACATTGTGATGGGAGCGGTGAACGGAATATAGGAGCATACGATCATCAATGTGCTGTTGACACCACCCATATTAATGGAAAAGACAACGATCGTAAATGCCGCCACAAAGAGCATCATCACGGGGGAAATCAACGTGTTTAAATCCTCGCTTCTGGACGCAAAAGAGGACAGTGCGCCGAGAAGAAATGCATAGATGAAATATCCCATAATAAAGAAGATCAGTGCATAGATCACTGTATGAACAGGGAAAGAGATCATATCAAGAATTTCCTGCGGAAGAGATTGTGCGGAAATGGTGTTTACGGAAGCAAAAGCAGTGGCGATGATCAAAACCAATTGTGTCAGTCCTGCCAGTCCCGAACCGATCACCTTTCCGAACATCAGGTGTGACGGCTTTGCGCAGGTAATGAGCATTTCCATTGCACGGGTATTTTTTTCGGATACCACACTCTGAGATACCATCTGACCGTACATAATGATCGCCATATACAAAATCATTATCAGCAGGTAGGTAGAAATATAATTTTTTGTTTCATCCGTTCCTGTCGTGATGGTTTTGTACTGAACATCGGCGCTGAGAATCTGTTCGGCATCATCGGCGCTGACACCCTTTTGTTCCAGTGCCGAAACACGATAAACGGTTCGCAGAATATTGCCTATCGTTTCGGTTTCCGTTTCGCTGGTCATTATGGAATTGTTTTTCGTGATAAATGTATAGGAAAGAATGTCATCGATCACAACAGCGAAATCATAGGTTTCATTGTCAACCTTTGCTTTGATCTGTTCGGTGCTCTCATCAGTCATATGAATGTCATAATTTTGATAGGACTTTTGGAACTGAGCGCTTACCGCTTCGTTGTCATAGACCCGATTGGACACGGCGATCACAGGCGTTACGGCATTTTCATCGGGTTCCTCGTTCTCCTGAGCGATCGACATTATCAATGCCGGAACAAATGCCAGTAACAGGATCAGTGCCAGTATGATGGCAGTTGAAATAATGAACGATTTATTTTTCACACAGGTAAGATATTCAAATTTAAGAACTTGTAAGATATGTTTCATACTCCTGCCTCCGTATATTGAACAAAAATATCATTGAGCGACGGTTCACAGACTCTGAAACAGTCAATATCAAAGCCGCCGTTTGATAGTTCCGCCAACAGGCGCGATTTAAAACCTTCGTCCTTTAAACGAACCTTGACGGTATTTTCGGATTCGCTGTCAGCTTCAGCGGTGAGAATATCGCCGCTCATCTTTTGAAGCAGGAAAGAGATAAGCTTTTCCGACTGCGGAGAGGTGATTGAGATTTTGTCACGGGGATAGCTGCGTTTGATGTCGTTGATCTTTCCGTCAAGAACAATGCTGCCGCTGTTGATAATGGCGATACTCTCGCAGAATTCCTCTATGTAGTTCATCTGATGACTGGAGAAAAGGACAATGGAACCGCCTGCGATCATTTCCTTGATAACATCCTTTAAAAGCATTGCATTCACAGGGTCAAGTCCCGAAAAAGGCTCGTCAAGAATGACGATCTGAGGGTCACACATCAATGTTGCAGCAAGCTGAATTTTCTGCTGATTGCCTTTGCTGAGTGTTTCCAACTTTTTGTTTTTGTATTCGCTCATCGACATTCGCTCAAGCCAGGCTTCACACGCTTTTGAGGCTTCCTGCCTGCTCATACCGCGAAGCTGCGCCAGATAGATGAGCTGTGTGGAGATGATCTGTTTCGGATAAAGTCCCCGTTCTTCGGGCATATAGCCGAATCGGATCTTTGAGCGGTCAATGGTTTTTCCGTCAATTTCGATACTGCCCTTGTCCTGCAAAAATACACCCATAATAATTCGGATGGTGGTTGTTTTGCCGGCGCCGTTTCTGCCGAGCAGACCGAGGGCGCGGCCGCTTTGTGCGGAAAGGGAAATATCCCGAAGAACTTCTTTTTCGCCAAAGCTTTTGAAGAGATTGTTTAGTGTAAGCTGCATTTTGTACCTCTTTTCTTTTGATAATACTTTTTCATCATACCATAAGATATATCATTTGTAAATAGCATTCGTTTGATCAAT
>CADCRH010000046.1 GCA_902803805.1 uncultured Ruminococcus sp. | reverse complement strand
GTATGGATAAGCCCACTTCGGGTACGGTGATGTTTAACGGGAAGAATATTTCCGAGCTTTCTCAAAACAGTCTTGCGGAAGTAAGACTGGACGAAATGGGATTTATCTTTCAGCAGATGTATATGATGAAAAATCTCACAGTGCTTGATAATATTTTGCTTCCGGCGTATCAGTCAAAAGCCAACACTGCAAGCCGAAAGGAAAAGCTGGAGTACGGTCAGAGTCTTATGCGTAAACTTGGTATTATCGAGATCGCGGACAATGATATTAACGAAGTTTCAGGCGGTCAGCTTCAGAGAGCGTGTATTTGCCGAAGTATGATCAATCATCCGAAAATCATCTTTGCCGATGAACCCACAGGTGCATTGAACCGTACTACTTCTGACGAAGTAATGGACGAACTGACAAAGATCAATGCAGACGGAACCACCATTATTCTGGTAACACACGATGTTAAAGTTGCTGCCAAATGTACGAGAGTAATGTATATTGTTGACGGAAATATCGCAGGAGAGTATAATTTGGGTAAATACAAAAGCAGCGAACTGCGTGAAAGAGAAAGAACGCTGAATAACTGGCTGCTTGAAATGGGTTGGTAATGATTAATGAAAGATATGATAACAGATATATTAATCGTTGAAGATAATCGGGAAATCGCGGAGCTTCTTCGTGATTTCCTGACAGCCGAAAATTACACTGTTTCCGTTGCCGAAAGCGGAGAAAAAGCCTTGCAGCTGTATGAAAAATACGGCGCAAGGCTTGTTGTGCTTGATATTATGCTGCCGGGTATCGACGGCTTTGCGGTGTGCAGTAAAATTCGTGAGAATGATAATACACCGATCATTATTTTGAGCGCAAAAAACGATAAAAGCGATAAACTGAACGGGCTTGTTCTGGGTGCCGACGACTATATGGAAAAACCATATGATATTGATATTCTTCTTGCGAAAATCAACGGGATTTTCAAACGCCGTTATCATTCCGACAGCATAGAATTCGGAGAACTTCGTCTTGATAAAATCAATAGAATTTCATATAAGAATGGGCTGCCGATACAAATGACAGCAAAGGAATTTGATTTGCTGTTATATATGCTCGAAAACAGAAACAAAACGCTTTCCAAGGAACTTTTATTCAAGAAAATATGGGGCAGCGACAGTTTTTCGGAACCGCAGACCCTGACGGTTCATATCAAATGGCTTCGCGAAAAAATAGAAAACGACCCGAAAAAGCCTGTGCATATCATTACCGTATGGGGCAAGGGCTACCGCTTTGAGGAGTAAGGAATGAAAACGTACAGAATATTTACTGCCGCGGTTGCGATATTTTTTGTGCTTGCCATTGCTGTTGTCAATGTCGTTATGATGAACGGCTCCTTTGTCAACGGGGGAGAATACAGAGTGGAGATCGAACGTGCGGCACTGGCGATCTCACAGGGAAAAGAGCCTGATAACAGTCATTTTGAATATATCCGCTCCATCGAAAAAGCCAACGAATTTGACAATGCATTTTTTGATGTCAACGGCGAATATGCCATCAGGATCATTAATGGTGTCGCATACAGATTTGACTATCAAATCGTACAGGAGGCGGACCGGAAAACAATGGTGACAGTCAATGTCATTCTTGGTATTACCGCTCTGACGGTGATCGGTGTTTTGATCTATATAGAAAAAAACATTATCAAGCCGTTTCATCGACTGACCGATGTGCCGTATCAGCTTTCCAAGGGCAACCTCATAATGCCTGTCAAAGAAATGAAAAGCCGCTATTTCGGACGTTTTCACTGGGGGCTTGATCTGCTCCGTGATAAGCTGGAACAGCAGAAAGCGGAAGAAATGCGGCTGCAAAAGGAAAAGAAAACATTGATCCTTTCGTTATCTCACGACATCAACACGCCTCTTTCGGCGATCAAGCTGTATGCAAAGGCATTGTCCAAAAATCTCTATCGGGACAGAGAACGTCAAAGGGAGATCGCAGAAAACATCAACAAAAAAGCCGATGAAATAGAAGCCTTTGTGTCGCAGATCGTAACCGCTTCCAATGAAGATTTTCTCCATATTGAAGTCAGTCCTTCGGAAATGTATCTTTCGGAGCTGATGGATAAGATCAAAGCATACTACACCGAGAAACTGGAACTTAACCGAACCGATTTTGTGATTTCGGAATACGGAAACTGTATTCTGAAAGGTGACCTTGAACGTTCAGTGGAAGTGTTGCAAAATATCATTGAAAACAGTATCAAATACGGTGACGGGCGAATGATCCGCATTGATTTTTCCGATGAGGAGGACTGTAAGCTTGTAACCGTGACAAACAGCGGCGGCAGCTTGTCAGAAAGTGAACTTCCTCATATATTTGAAAGTTTTTGGCGCGGCTCAAATGCCAAAAACCGCAGCGGCAGCGGACTTGGTTTATATATATGCAGACAGATTATGCTGAAAATGGACGGAGAAATATTTGCCAAGATCGACGGCGAATATATGAAAGTTACCGCCGTATTCCGAAAAAGCTGAATCAAAATCAAAAGACAAAAGGAAAGCGAAAATTCCTTTTGTCTTTTTCTATCAGTCTGTTTTGTTCAGAAATCTTTGATAGATCAATGCCGAACGCACCGAGTGGTGCGGTGAATAAGACGGTTGCTGCCGGCAGGAAAAGATAAAGTGATGATATTTTAAGTTAGATTAATTGAATTAAAGTATTGAAAGAATGGAAGAAATTTGCTATAATCAATATGGTTAAATGGGTCTAATTCAAATTTTGAAAAGGAGTTGAAATGGGTTGATTTGTGTGAGTTGGATTTGTTTGACTTAATTAATCATTATAGATTAGATCTATCTAACTATTTGTGACAAGCAGTTAGATGAAACGAATCGAAATTTGAGAGGAGTTGAAATTTTTTCAATGGCAAAGACAACAAGAAAATTATTAGCAGCGATTTTATCGTTAATGCTGATTATCGGAATGATACCGCTGACGGTCGTATCGGCGGCATCCTATACTGCCTGCAAAGCAAAAACAGTCAGTTGGCAGATGATATATGATCATCCGGGCACTTATTATTGGTACAAAAGTTCGGAGTATTGCCAATTAACGGCAGTAAAGTCAGGAAGCAGCTACTATGTCACATTGCATAGAAGCTCCAAAGGCGATGAGCTGAGATACCTGAAACAGGATAAAGATGATGATTCATCCAGTAAAAAGGACTGGAAAAAAGCAAGTGAAGTTTATGAAGGCGGCACTTTGTATCAAACAGATTCCGGTTCCGGTTCAGGTTCCGGAAGTACCTCCGATCTCATAGCGGACGGAACCTATCGGGCAACCAGTACCGGTTATGTGAGCAAAGATGATGAAAAATATTATACCGCTGTTACAGTAGTCGTTTCAGGCGGAAAAATCACATCACTTACAGCGACCAGTACCGCGACAACCTCGGATAATAAAGAGTATTTTGCAAAGGCTTTGAAAGGCATACAGTCAAGCCTTGTGGGACAGACAGCGACAAAAACGTCAGGAAGCAATGTTGATGCGGTATCAAAGGCAACAAAGTCCTCCAATATCATCAAAGAGGCAATCGATCTTGCCCTTGAAAATGCACCGACCGTTTCGGGCGGCAGTACGGCAGCCTATACGGTTACGTGGAAAAATTATGACGGAACGACCCTTGAAACAGATAAAAATGTGACCAGCGGAACAAAACCGTCCTATAACAGCGCAGCTCCGACAAGAGCCGCCGATTCACAGTACAGCTATACATTTTCGGGTTGGTCAACCGGTATGAACAGTACGTCAGGAACGGCTGCTGCCGGTCTTCCTGCTGTAAGCGGAGATGTAACATATTATGCAGCATTTTCCAAAACTGCCATACCTGTTGAAGAAAAGATTGCCGACGGTATTTACGGTGATCATTCGGTTCAGGTCAGCAGAATGGGATATACTCCGATCGTGACCGTAACCGTAAAAAACGGATCGATCACCGATATTTCGGCTGACGCGGATACAGGCAGCACCAATCTTGAATTTCTGGAAGAAGCGCTTGACGGACTGAAAGGAAAATTGCTGAATCAGTCCGCAGCTTCGGTAAAAAATCTCAGTTCGGACACCGATGCTGTTTCCGGTGCTACCTTATCGAGCAAAGCGATCATTGAAGAAATGAAAATCGCATTGTCAAACGAAGCTAAGGGAAACTATACAGTAGTATGGCAGAACGATGACGGTACCGTACTGAAAACCGAAAAGAATGTACCATACGGCACCAGAACCGAGAAATATTCTTCTGAGCCGACAAAAGCAGAAGATGACCGCTATACCTATACCTTTAACGGCTGGACACCCGATATTGCTGTATTTGTGACAGGCAATACAACCTATACAGCGAAATATGACGCAGCAGAAAAAGGTTCTGACGAGCCCGAAGTGAAATTGATTCCTGACGGCAAATATGCAGACGGAACAGAGTATATTGCATTTGGTTATGTGCCGTATGTCAAAATCGTGGTGAAGGACGGTATCATTGCCAATGTGTCCGTTACCGCCGATGTTCCGAGCCGCAGTCAATCTTTCTTTAATGCTGCGGTAGGGCAGTTTAAGGAGCAGATCGAGGGCAAGGCTGCCACCGAAAGCCTGATCGATGAGATCGATGCGGTTTCGGGCGCAACGGCGTCACAGAATTCTCTGAAAAATGCCGTTAAAAAAGCGCTGACAGCCGAGAACACCATCACTTGGAACGATGATAACGGAACCATACTGGATACGGAAAAGGTCAGCAGCGGCTCTATGGCACAGTATGACGGAACAGAACCGTCTAAAACCGGTTATGAGTTTGCCGGTTGGTCGCCGGAAACAGACGTTGTGACCGGTGATGCGGTTTATACAGCAAAATACGATGAAAAAATCGAATTAGTTCCCGACGGTAAATATGCAGACGGAACAGAGTATATTGCATATGGCTATATACCGTATGTAAAAGTAGTGGTAAAAGACGGTATTATCGTAAATGTGTCTGTTACTGCTGATGTTCCGAGCCGCAGCCAGTCTTTCTTTGATGCTGCGGTAGAGCAGTTCAAAGAACAGTTAGAGGGCAAGGCAGCCTCCGAAAAGAGTATTGATGAGATTGATGCGGTTTCGGGAGCAACAGCGTCACAGAAATCTCTGAAAAATGCGGTTAAAAAAGCGTTTGCGGCGAATAACACCGTCACTTGGAGCGATGATGACGGAACCGTACTGGATACGGAAAAAGTCAGCGGCGGTTCTATGGCACAGTATGACGGAACAGAACCGACCAAAAAAGGTTACAAATTTACCGGTTGGTCACCCAGAACAGGTGTGATTACCGGCAATAAAATCTATACGGCTGTTTATGAAGAAATCCCGGCATTGGTCAATCTTTCCGAGATACAGTCACAACAGATCGTACTGGGTGATACATTCAGGATCACCGCGAAAGCAGAGGGCGGCACAGCTCCTTACACTTATGCCGTTTATTACAAGCAGAAAAGTCAGACAACGTGGACAGCGGCACAAAGCACCTATGCACCAGCCATTACCAACCCCATTACTCCCAAAGCGGCAACGACTTATATCATAAGGGTCAAGGTAAAGGATTCCGCAGGCACGATTGTCAATAAAGACTTTACTGTTAACGTGACAAAGGCACTGACGAACACATCAACGATCAGTGCGACATCCATTCCATTGGGTAATTCTTTGACACTGACAGGTTCAGCAACGGGCGGCACAGCTCCTTAT
>CADCRH010000045.1 GCA_902803805.1 uncultured Ruminococcus sp. | reverse complement strand
CTATTTTCGGACGCAGTGCCGACAAACGCAGAAAGTTATATAACGGAATGATCAAATGTCAGCTTTATATGTACTTCAAAAATTAATTCATAATTCACAATTCATAATTGCCCTGCGGGGAACCGTCGGAAATTACGCAAACGAAAGAAACTGGAATATTATTGACTGTTTATGACAATATTCTGTTAAAAAGGAGGATTTTATGAGATTGGAAGGTGTAAATCAGACAGCATTGTTTGAAGTGATAGGATATGAATTTCCACAGGCAAGAAATGATGAATGGGACGATAACTGGTTAATGCTTTACGGTGAAACCATCATTAACGGTTTGGAGGTCAAGGGTACTGCCGCCGCATTTACAACATTTGAATTGTCAGAGCTTATCAAAGAGCTTGACAGTTACCAAAACGGTGAGATCCCCGTGCTCGGCTGGTGCGGAACGGAATATCCGAATTTTCATATTGATATAACTGAACAGGGTATTCTTGAAATATTTTTTTGTCCGCATAAAGCAGAAAAAAACTTTTGGGAAATTAAAACTTTCAAAAACTTCAAAAAAACCGTTACAGACAGCGACATAGACAGCATAAGGAAATTTTGCATTTCGACACTTAAAAAATTTCCCTACAGAGGAGAAATAAAGAATATGGAATAATCGGAGGGAGAAAAAATGTCGTTCGCACATTTGCACGTACACACGGAATACAGTCTGCTTGACGGTGCTTGCAGAATCAATCAGCTCATTAAGCGTGTCAAAGAATTGGGGCAAAGTGCCGTTGCAATTACTGACCACGGCGCGATGTATGGAGTGATTGATTTCTACAAGGCAGCAAAAGCCGAAGGCATTAAACCTGTTATCGGCTGTGAAGTGTATGTTTCACCAAGAAAACACACAGACAAAACTTCCGAACTCGACAGAAACAACAGTCATTTAGTTTTGTTGTGCGAAAATAATATTGGGTATCAGAATCTTATCAAGTTGGATTCACTTGCGTGGACAGAGGGCTTTTACAGCAAGCCGAGAGTCGATATCGAAATGCTGGAACAGTATCACGAAGGATTGATCGCGCTTTCTGCCTGTCTTGCGGGTGAAATTCCAAAGGCGCTGATACAGGGCGATTATGAGGGTGCGAAAAATAAAGCGCTTGACTATCAGCGGATTTTTGGAAAAGATAACTTCTTCTTAGAGCTGCAAGACCACGGTATTATCGAACAAAAGCGTATTATGCCGCAGCTGCTGAGTCTTTCCGAGGAATACGGTATTCCTCTCGCTGCGACCAACGACTGTCATTATATCAACCGTGAGGACAGCGATCTGCACCATATTTTGCTTTGTATTCAAACGAACCACACGGTTGACGAAAAAATCAATATCGGCTTCCCTACCGATGAATTCTATGTCAAGAGTGAGGAGGAAATGGCAAAGCTGTTTCCTGCGGAGGCGATTGAAAATACGGCGAAAATTGCCGAACGCTGCAATGTTGAATTTGAGTTCGGCAAACTGAAACTGCCGCATTTTGATGTTCCCGACAACCGCGGCCATACGGAATATTTTCGTGATGAATGTTTGAAAGGTCTTGTCAGACGCTACGGCGAAAATCCCGACCAAAAGCTGATTGACAGATTAAATTATGAAATTGATACAGTCGATAAAATGGGATATATTGACTATTATCTGATTGTTAACGATTATGTCAGCTATGCAAGATCCGTGGGGATTCCCGTAGGTCCCGGCAGAGGTTCGGGCGCCGGCAGTCTTGCGGCTTACTGTATCGGCATTACGGACATTGACCCGATCAAGTATGATCTGTTGTTTGAGCGTTTTTTGAATCCCGAAAGAGTCAGTATGCCCGATTTTGATATTGACTTCTGCAAGGAACGGCGGCAGGAAGTCATTGATTATGTTATCAGAAAATACGGCAGTGACCGTGTCGCGCAGATCGCCGCATTTGGAACAATGGCGGCTCGCGGTGCAGTGCGCGATGTCGGACGTGCATTGGGGATTCCCTATTCCATATGCGACACGGCAGCAAAACTGATACCGTTTGAACAGAATGCTGCCGTATCCATTGAAAAGGCTTTGAAGGTGTCCAAAGATCTAAAGGCATTTTATGACACCGACCCACAAATCAAAAGACTGCTTGATACGGCTGCCGCTCTTGAGGGTACGCCCCGTCACACGACCACTCACGCCGCAGGTGTGGTGATCACCGAAAAGCCCGTCAGTGAATATGTTCCCCTTGCCAAAAACGATGAAGCAGTCGTTACTCAGTTTACAATGACAACACTTGACGAGTTGGGACTTCTCAAAATGGACTTTTTGGGTCTGCGCAATCTTACAGTAATGAATGACGCAGAAAGGCTTATTCGAGAATCCGTACCCGATTTTTCGGTGGACAAGATTCCCGATGATGATAAAGACGTATTTGAACTTTTTTCTTCAGGCGATACCGAAGGTGTTTTTCAGTTTGAATCAAGTGGAATGAAAAATGTTCTTTTACAGCTCAGACCCGAAAATATTGAAGATATTATTGCGGTCATCTCACTTTACCGCCCCGGTCCGATGGATTCCATACCGCGATACATAGAGAACCGTCATCACCCTGAAAAAGTCACGTACAAACATCCGTTATTGCAGCCGATACTGGAAGTCACCTACGGATGTATTGTTTATCAGGAACAGGTAATGCAGATTTTCCGCTCACTGGCGGGCTATTCGCTCGGACGTGCGGATATTGTAAGGCGCGCTATGTCCAAAAAGAAAAAAAGCGTGATGGAAGAAGAACGCAAGGTATTTATTTACGGTCTTACCGATGACAGCGGAAACGTGATTGTTGACGGCTGTATCAGGCGCGGTGTTCCCGAATCTACGGCAAAGGAAATTTTCGCGGAAATGGAAAGTTTTGCTTCGTATGCGTTCAACAAATCTCACGCCGCCTGCTATGCGATGATCTCCTACCGCACGGCATACTTGAAATGCCATTATCCTTGTCAGTATTTATCGGCACTTCTTACTAGTGTTCTCGACAATTCGGGAAAGGTGGCAGTCTATACCGATGAGTGTCAGCGGCACGGTATTCGTGTGCTTCCTCCGCATATCAACTCCAGTGATGTAGGATTTACCGTCCACAACAATGAGATTCGCTTCGGACTGATGGCGATTAAAAATCTCGGCAAGGGTCTTATTGAAAAAATCGTTGCCGAACGACAAAAAGGCGCATTCACTTCATTTTATAACTTTTGCAGCAGAATGTACGGAACAGATCTGAACAAACGTGCGGCAGAAAGTCTGATTCGCTGCGGCGCACTGGACGGATTGGGCGCGAACCGCCGCCAAATGCTGATTGCCGTTGATACATTTTTACAGTACATCAATACTGAACGTTCCAGAAGCATTGACGGTCAGCTTGACCTTTTCGGTATTGGCGACAGTGACGAGGACGAGGATAATTCCGACAGTTTGCTTTCTTCCGAACCTCAGCTTCCAAAGGTTGACGAATTTCCGCGTTCGGAACTGCTGGATATGGAAAAACAAACAACAGGAATTTATCTGACAGGACATCCGATGTCGGATTATGATGCTGTGATCCACGCACTGAAAGCCGACAGGATCAGTGATATTTTAAACGATGAAGTCAACCATTATCCCGACGGAAAAAAGGTTGACATTCTGGCGATCATTACGAAAGTAAAGCTAAAAACAACAAGAAACAATGAGGAAATGGCATTTGTCAATATTGAGGATAAATTCGGAACAATGGAAATGCTGGTTTTCCCCAAGACCCTTAACGAATACGGAGGACTGATCACAGAGGGAAATGTTCTGCGGATTTTTGCTTCGGTCAGCAGCCGTGAGGACGAGGACAAAAAGCTTCTGTGCAACAGTGTACAAACCGCTCCCAAAAACATCGGTGAGATTGCCGAACCGCCGAAACAGACTGTTCGGCGCACTCAGAAAAGAGGTCTTTATCTGAGAGTGCCCAATGAACAAAGCACCGAATACATCCGGGCGAAACAGGTAACGGACATCTTCGACGGGCGAATGCCGCTGTATATTTATTACACGGATATAAAACGGCTGCGGCGTGCCCCTATGAATCAATGGGTTTCCCTCAATGATGTAATGATAAGGGAATTGAAAAAACGCATAGGCGATGAAAATGTTGCTGTCGTTGAATAATTGGATCTCAATTGTAAAAACGGCAGGCGTATCGAATTTTGATATGCCTGCCGTTTAAATTATTATAAATGAATTAATTCTCGTATTTTTTGATGAGCTCCTGCATTAAAAGATAGATATTGGCAGAGGAATTTCCTCGTGAATACTGCTTGATCGCTGCTCTCATCGCTTCGAGCTTTTCGGGATGAGAAATAAGGTCGGTAATGATCTTAGTACAGGTGTTGTCCTTTTCCAGTCTGACAGCCATATGTCCTCTGACAAGAAAATCCGCATTTTGTTCCTCCTGTCCGGGAATCGCCTTGAATATACCCATCGGCAAACCGACTGCGACCGCCTCACTGACAGTCAGTCCTCCCGGCTTTGTAACGATCATATCCGCCATATGCATATACTTTTCCACCTCGTCGGTGTAATAAAGAAGCTTCGTGGGTTTTGACGGTTTTCTGCTGCGTGAAAGACGGCTGAGCGATTTCGGACGTGATGATTTTTCAATATCAAGAAGGCTGTTGTTGAGTGAAATTTTACTTAAATAACGGTCAAAGGTATCATACAGCTTTTCATTTTTGCCTGTAATGACGATCACCTGAAAATTAGCGGAAGATTTTACGATTTTATGATAGATTTTAAGTACGTCGGTCACACCGAAGCTGCCTGCCATAATCAGAATCGTCGGAATATTGGGATTCATACATTCGCTTTCAAACGCGGTCTTTCTGTCTATCTCTTTAAAAAATTCCTGCTTGACGGGGATTCCGTAAGGGTACAGTTTTACTCTGTCAACACCTCTTTCCACCATCTGATTGATCATTTCGTGGCTTGAAACGATATAGGCGTCAACACCGTCACTGATATAGGTCTGATGAATTGCAAAATCTGTTACGATACTGATAATGGGAATTTTCAAATTCTTTTTGGTTTTCAGTGCGGTCAGCATTTCTGCGGCGAACGGATGTGTTGTAATAACAATATCGGGCTTGAAATCGTCTATCAGCGGTTCCAGTTTATTACGCAAAGCTGTTGTTGAAATTTCCACCGTTTTGTTGATGGGGGTATCTTTATCGGCATTACGGTAAAGATACCCGAAAAGCTTCGGTGTTTTCGTCGCAAGATAAACATATCCGCCCGTTACTGCCTTATTCAGAAAGGGACTGACATACTGTATGGTATCGGAAATCAGAACTTCGGCATCGGGATCCTGCGATTTGATATATTCCCGAAGGGCATTGGCTGCTCTCATATGACCTCCGCCTGTTGTTGCGGACAAGATAAGTACTCTCATAACATCTTCCTTTCAAATGATTTTTACGATAATCGTTTTATCCATTATACAACATTGCTTCACCGTTTTCAATAGACGAAAATTTCTTTGTGTCAAAGTACGGAATCCCCGATTATTCTTTTATTTCCGACGATTTCCAAGCCGTAAATATAATGATAATGGTTAATGCGGAAATTAACACAAAATTAACTGTTGTCGGCTATTTTTCTTTGGAAGTTTTTTACGCGCCGCCGCTCTTTACTTTTTTATATGTTTTGGTGTATTATATAAGTCAAGAAGGAAGATAAAGAAAAATTCATACTTTTTTAACTGCACTATATAATATAGTATCAGCAGCTTATTTTATATCGGAGGTTTTATATATATGGAAGAAAAGGAACTCAACACTTCTTCACTGAAAAGCGTTTCTGCGGACGAGGTTGTTTCCGATAACAACAATACTGCATCCGAAACGTCGGAAACTCTCAATCCCGACACCCCCCTGACAATCGATGTTAAACCCGAGGACATCAAGCCTGTGGAGGAAAAAAACGACGACGATCTTGGAGAAATTACATTTGCAACGGCTGAACCGAGCCGAAAATCCATAAACAGAATCCCCACCGCCGCTTACAGTTCATCCGACAAAGACGGCATTACTTTTGCGACTTCCGCAAGCAGCAAAAAGAAACGCAAATTTCCTGCGGCGGCTGTTGCCGTTTCTGCAGCAGCAGTATTGTGTATCGCCGCTGTAGGTGCGGTGATCTTTACGAACAACAACCATTCCGTTGTTCAGACGGCAGCATCGACAGACCTCAGCGTTGCCAGCGAAATTTCGGCTGTCAGTGTATCAGAGGAAAGCGTTGAGGACAAACCCGTCATTGCACAAATTTCCATCGCTGAGGCTTCCTACAGTCTGAGCGGTGCCAACAAAACCAATATTGTTTTTGGCAAAAACGTTACTGTTGAAGGCGTTAACCTTTCGGGCAAAACGCTGACACAGGCATATGATGCGATGCAGGACAAGTTGAAAGACCTTCGTTCGGAGATCACCATAACGGCAAACAGCGGCAGCAAAACTTGTGTTCTGACGGAAGACGATTTCGTATTTGATTCGGATCTTTCCAATGTTTTGATGCAGGCATACCACTACAGCCGCGGAGAGCTTCAGACACCGACCGTTCAAATGGTTTCGGACGGCGACAAAACAGACTTTAAGATTACAACGGCGATCAATGCCGCATCTATCGACAATGCTGTTCAAAAAGCAGCCAAAGCATTTGACATTCAGCCTGTTGACGCACACGTAAAATCATTTGACCCGAATGCAAAAGAGAAGTTTACATATGCGGACGGTTCCAACGGCTTCCTTGTTGACCAGACAGAACTGAAAAACGATATTCAGAAAATTCTTGCACAGAGCGAAAAGAAAGGTTCTTTCTCTATCGAAGCAAAAGAAACAAAATATAAAATTTCTCTTGCCGACATCAAGGCAAACACCAAGCTGATCGCCTCTCACCGCACCACGGCGGCTAACGTATATGCGTCAAACGAAAATATGAAACTGGCGATTAGAGCGGCAAGCGGTACAGAGGTAAAACCGGGCGAAACTTTCTCCTTCAATACAATGACAGGCGACACCACCAACGGTTATGAACATAACTATGCTAACGGTACTGTCGGCAGCTATGTTCCATCAACGGCTATTGTCAACGGCAAATACGAACAGCAGTACGGCGGCGGTATCTGTCAGGCTTCCACAACACTTTACAACTGCGCAATGAAAGCCGATATGGAGCCTGTGGAACGTCACGCACATCAATTTCCCTCCTCCTATGCCGACTACGGACTTGACGCAACGGTTGACTACGGTAATCTGGATATGAAGTTCAAAAACACCAAGAATTATTCCGTATTTATCGCAACATATGTATATGACAGCAATGGTGATGGTCTTGACGAACTGAACGTGGAAATGTACGGTCCCATTTCTGCCGATTATGATGAGATCGTAACAGTCGGCTGGGTATATTATGCCGGCGATTATGCCTACAGTGCAAAGGGCGCAAAGGTTTATTTCAAAAACGGCAAGGAGGTCAAGCGTGTCCTCCTCCCCTCCGGCGACTATGACTATCACTATGATTCGTACTATTCGGCACTTTCGATGATTCCCGGCGACCCCGAAAACGGTCCGTCCGTTTCGGCAACGTTCAGTGAACCGACGATTTATTCACCGAACGGCTGCGGAAGCTGTGCCCCGATCAAATACGGTACGGCAGCATCTGTCTTAAACAGCGCGCTGAATGCGAGCACTTCACAGAACAAGACAACAAACACCAACAATTCAAACAGTAATTCCAGTCAGCCTGCTGTCAAGGTAACGACCGAAAACGAAAGTTCCAATCAAAGCAGCAGCTCCTCAAAACCTGAAAGTTTAGACAATGAAAGCTCAAATGATGAATCTGATACCGAAAACTCATCATCAGATTCCTCTCCCGAAACCACAGAGCCTGAAAGCTCCGAAGAATAATATGAAACGGACGATTCACAAAGTTGAATCGTCCGTTTTTCAGTTAACAATTAAAAAATCATTTACTGATTGATAATACATTTTCTCATATCGGAAGCAAGATAAAGTGAACCGAATATGATGATTGCGCCGTCCTTTTCTGTCAGTGACAATGCTTTTTGATAGGCTTCGGAATAATCGTCTGCCGCAAAAACATTTACATTGAATTTTCGGACGATTTCGGCAAGCTTCGACGAGCTTAAAGCTCTTGGATTGTGAGGCGCTAAAGTAATAACATTTTCAAAAAGCGGTATCAGCATTGAAAGTGCCGTTTCAATATCCTTATCCGCCAACATTCCGACAATGGCGGTTTTTTTCCTGCTGCTCAAATTTTCAGACAGTGCCGCCGACAATGCCGCCGCACCTCCGGGGTTATGGGCTCCATCAAGCAACACTACAGG
>CADCRH010000044.1 GCA_902803805.1 uncultured Ruminococcus sp. | reverse complement strand
ATCATTTATGCTAACCATCTGATTATACTGATAGTTACTATCGCCCGACCAATAGGTATCCTCGCTGACCTTTGTGTATTCCATAGCGCAGCCGGGATCATCAGCAATGCCAAAGGCTTTTGTAAAGTGGAAGGTTCCCACAGGAGTCTTGGCATCTCCCTCTTTGGTTTTGCCCAAGCCCTCCTTACCGATATAGCCGGGTGTGGTCATGATCATCTTCCATTTGCCGTTTTCGTCCTTTTCGTGCATAGAGATCCATGCGGTTGACCTCTCATAGCCAGCTACGACAAAAAGCTGCTTTGCATCCTTTGCAGCGTCAAGCTTTGTGACCCACTCAGGCGAATCCTCTGCCTCCAGAGAAAGACGTTCCATCGGTGTGGTGAACAGAGCTGTCTGTGAAGTCGTATTAGATTCAGTCTGTGAAACTGTTTCGTTCTTCGATGTTGTGCTCGTCTGTGTATCTGAGCTGCTGCAGCCGGAAAGTGCTGCCATTGAAGAGATAAGCAGTACCGCTGAAATTCCTGCTAAAATTGATTTGGCTTTCATATTTACTCTCCTTTATAATTGCCCTCCGTAGATTTCTCTGCGGAGGGCTTATTGTTCCTGCCGAAATAATAACCTGAATTATTCTTCGTCTTTCCTGTGCTTCTTGCTGAACATTAATGCTGCACCAAGGCTGCCGAGTGTTACCGATGCAAGAGCTGCTGCGGAAGCGGCGTCACCTGTGGCGGGTGTGCTTGTGGAAGTATTATTGGTGGTTGTGTTTGTGCCGCTTGCGGAAGTATTGTTGGTGGTTGTGTTTGTTCCGTTTGCGGGGGTATTATTGCTGCCGGAATTGTCTTTCTTATCGTCAGCGTCTTTCTTGTCGTTGTTGTCATCATTGTTTTCAATCAGCTCAAATACCGCAACAAGCTCCATAGCTCCATTTACTTCTACATTGTAGGTGGCATCTGTGGAAACAATCTTGCCGTCCGCAATATTTTTCCAACCGACAAACTTATAGCCATCGTCTGCCTTAGCCTTGATTACAACGGTATTGCCGGGGAGCACATTCAGAGCAAGGGACTGGAAGGGCGTATCGTCATCAAACTGGGGATCGTCGTCCATTTCGTCACCTACGATCTGTCCCATGCCCTCGGTATTGACTTTGAGCAGGACTCTTTCTACGTCCAAATCAAAATATGCTCTGAGCTTCATTCCCTCTGTCACTGTTACATTGACTGTATCTTCTGTAGAAACTACTTCCTTTTTATCCTCGTCATACCAGAACAGGAATTTGTAGCCTTCATCCGGCTTTGCCTTAAGAGTAACAGTTCTTCCGTCAACAATGGATAATGCAAGTGATGTATCGTGGTATTCGTCAAATTCGGGCTCAGAACCGTCCTCGCTCCATGCAAGCGATCCGCAGCCTTCCACATTGACCATTACAGGAAATCTCTCTGCATCCACATCGAAATATGCGACCAGATACAGTGGCTCGTTCATTTCCACTTCGACGGTATCATCCATGGAATAGAGCTCATCAGTATCTCCATTCACCCATGCTACGAAAATATAGCCTTCCTTGGGCTTTGCTTTCAGCTTGGCTGTTTCGCCCTTGATAACATTCAGTGTGACGGACTGTGTCGGGAAGTCATCATCAAACTCAGGTTCGCTGCCGTCCATTGTGCCTTCAATCATTCCCTCGCCTTCAACACCGCCTCTGAGCAGTACCCTTTCTGCATCGATCTCAAAATAGGCGATCAGGCTCAGCGGCTTGTCCATTGTTATCTCAATGGTATCCTCCATAGAATAGATCGTTTCCGTATCCTCGTCTGCCCAGTACATGAACATATAGCCTTCAGCAGCCCTTGCCTTGACCTTGGCGGTAGCGCCCTTGTCCATATTGTAGGCAATGGACGTATCTTGGTATTCGTCATCAAATACAGGTTCGCTGCCGTCCTCAGTAGCTGCAAGCTGACCGTCACCGTAGCAGTTGACCCTCAGCAGTACCTTATCTGCTTGGGTTGTGCTAGTGTTTGTGGGGTCTTCATCGGGTGCTGCAAAAGCAGCGGTTGCTCCCATTGTGCCTGCAAGGGCAAGCACAAGAAAAAGTGTAATAAATCTTTTCATTTTGAATACCTCCAATTGTGTATTGTTGTACAAAATATCAGCGAAAACGAGAGTTATCGCTAATCGGTTTTATTTTAGCACACAGGGTGCAACAAATCCGCAACAAATTAAGGCATTTTCCGGTGAATTTTCAAGCAGTACAAAAACTTTGTAGAACATAACAAAAATACAGAGCTAAAAACCGTGTTAATTGTTCAAAGTGCAGCAACATTTGTATGTGTTGCTGCACTTTAAGACATTTTTACCTTTTTTCTCACCCAAGAATACCGTTATGCCTTGATAAAGATAATGATACCGACCACCAAAGCAACTGCACAGAATATGATCAGTACGGGCAGGGTCATATTGCCAACAGCAGTACTCTGCGGATCATGAGGATCATACCTGATCTCTGTTTTCTGTCCTACAGAATAGTCATTTTGCTCTGCATGGATCTCTGTTGTGTATTTTTTTCCGTCAACAATATATTCCATTGTAACGATATGATCGTCAGTCGTGGTAGCATCATCAGGATCATATATGACCGTTGGGTCATACTCAACAGAAATGACTGTTGCCTCTGTTTTGACATAGTTCTGAGTACTAATGAATGAAAAGACAACAAAACCGATAGAAAAAAGAACTATTAAAATGCCGACTATCCTCATTATCATTGGTTTATTCATTATTTTCACCCTCTCTCTATGATAATTATTAGCTTGAAAAATCAAGTTTTTTTATTGTAGCATACAGGGTGCAACAAATCCGCAACAAATCAAGCCGTTTTTCGATAGATCTTTCAAAAAACCAAAGCTTTGTTAAAATTGCATATTATAACCGAATAATTGTCGAAACTGCAATACATTCTTTCTGATATAGATTTATTGAAATTTCATAATATCAATGATAGAATGAATATGTACCAGTTTTTTGGAGAGAAGATGATAAAAATGACGGATTACACCATTATGACATATATCACGAATAATTATATTACCCTGCTGCTTCTTGCTTCCCTTACGGTACTGCTGATCGCAAACCGTAAAATGAAGATAGACGGTTTGCGATATGTCTGGGGTATCATGGGTATCGTTTTTACTCTTACCCTTTGCGAAGCCTTTGAAGATATGTGCGATCTGTATATGTGGGACTATCAGCTGTTATATATCAAAACGGCAATGGTATATTGGCTGTATCCGCTGACAGCAATGCTTGAATTGTATCTTGTTGCCCCGATTAAAAGAAAGCTTCTTATGGCTGTGCCGTATATTATAAATTGTGTTTTGGTTTTTATCGACTTGTTTGACACACATATAATCTATTATTTTGAAAAGGCACATAATTATTATGGAGGACCTCTGTCTGATTTTCCTGTCATCGTGTTATGTTTCTATGTGGTGATGCTCGGAGCGTATTCCGTTATATTCATCAGCAAACGCTCGGTTTCAAAGGGATTGATTGTGGGCTTTATGGCATTATCAACTATTATCACAGCAATAGGCGAAACTGAAGGCTTTGCCGAAGGGCAAACCGAAGCTGTCGCAGTAGTCGAAATAATTATCTACTACTTTTTCCTTGCAGCCATCAGCTACAGCGAAACGCAAAAGAAACTGTACGAGAGCCGCATTGAGCTTGAACAGGAAAGAGTAAAGCTGCTGACGATGCAGATACAGCCCCATTTTATATTCAATTCGCTTGCTACATTACAGTCCCTGTGCTATACTGACGGCGAAACCGCCGCAGATCTGATAGTTGTTTTCGGGAATTATCTCAGAGCAAATATAGATTCACTTGAATCCGACAAGCCGCTGCCTTTCAGCATGGAGCTTGAACACATAAAGCAATTTATAACCCTTGAAAAAGCCGGAGCAGATGTAGATTTTGAAGTTATCTTTGACCTCAAAGCTACAGGATTTATGGTTCCGCCGTTGACAGTTCAGCCTATTGTAGAGAATGCCATAAAGCACGGTGCTCTCACAAGACATAACGGTACGGGCAAGGTGATCGTAAAGACAGAAGAAACCGATGATGATGTTACCATAATGATCACCGATAACGGTATCGGTGCAGACTTTACAGATATTCAAAGAGAGCATTATAATGTAGGCATAGAAAACGCCCGGAAGCGTATTGAGATCCTGTGCAAAGGAACACTAAAGATAAGCTTCACAGAGGACGGCTGCATTGCAGTTATCACTTTACCGAAAGCATCGAAGAAAACGGAGGCGAGTATATGAACATAATAGGCGTTGACGATAAGAAGACGATCATTAATACGCTTGAAAAAATGCTGCATAAAATAGACCCCGATGGTCAGCATATGACACTGAAAGATATTGCCGTAAAATTTGATCTTGACAGGGAAGAACAGGCGATTTTCACAGAATACACCCGAAATCGTTTTGACGATATCGAAGAAATAACTGCACCCGATTCCGGCTTTCTTGTAATGTGAGAAAAAATAGTAAGCTATGCAAATATTTTCGGTGCCGATGCGGTGATAAATCAAAAAATATGTCTGAAGCGTCCTGTAAGTTTCAATTCACCCGATACGCTTGACATCAGAATATATGATTCCTTCGTAGGAAAAATTCCCGTCATATCCGTGCGTGATACCACAGATTTTGAACAGCTCGTCACGAATATCGCATACAAAGGAGTCCGTCCCGACGGTATCGAAAAAACCGGAGCATCATTTATATCGGGCAAAACAACACGCTTCATCATTCTTTCGGCTAAGCCCTACAGCAATGTTCCGGCATCAGAGCTTGGACTGAGTGATGGAAATGCCTGGTGCGAAAAGTCGCTTCTGCTGCGGCAGGCTCACGAATGTACACATTACTTTACAAAGCAGACCTACGGTATTTCAAACAATATCCTGCATGATGAGATCATGGCTGACTTTATCGGAATGTATGAGGCATTCGGCTTCTATAAGGCGGAATGGTTCCTGCGATTTATGGGTTTCATAGAGGGCAGCGGCAGCAGGCTTCTGTTTTACACAAAAAACCTGCCCGAAAATGTGCGCAAAGCGGTTTCGGAGCTTGCTGTACTGTCGGCGGAAGGTTTGGAAAGATGGTCAAAAATTGACATTTTCAAAACAATGTCAACAGATGAACGAATACGGCAAATGTGCAGGATGGGATTTGAGGGATTTACTCTACTGTGACTTATCGGGAGCTCACAGACTGCTGCTGTGTTTTATTCTGAGCAACTCTCTTGTTTCATCTGCAAAGTCATATCCGGTCATATATTCTCCGGAATATTTTGATATAGCCTGCGGGTCAGATTCAAGATAACGATAATGGTCGCAGTCAAGCAGCGAGGTATCAACACCGAATGTTCCAGAGGATTTCAGAATAAGATTATCTATCCTCAGCTTGACAAAAGTAACAATGGGATCGCCGATATAGACGCGTATCTTACTCTTTGCTTTATTGTCAGCCATACATTCAGGTTCAATGTTTCCTATCAATGTATTTGTATCGCATAAAGCCCCACGGCGGTCAATAAGATATGCTAGCAGCTTTTTGGTTTTCTGCCGATTGAAAACCACAGGCCTACCGTTTACAAATACCTCAAAGTCTCCGAAGCACTGCACCTTTACAGGGCGGCCGCTGAGATCAGGAAAGCGGTATCTTCTGTGCAATATCACATCCTGGATTTTTTCTTTTGTGAACGGCTTTATGATATATCCGCTTGCGTGAATGGCAAAAGCAGCGGACATAAAATAAGTATCCACCTCATCTGCCAAAAAGACGATATTACAGAGCGGATAGCGGGCAGTTATCTTGTTTGCAAGAGTTATCCCGTCCATTCCGGCATATCGACATCTATAAAAGCCATTTCTATTGGTTCGTCAAGATCGCTGATGAGAGACTGAACATCCGTATAAAATCTGTGTTCGCCGAAAGGGTCAATATTCTTCAGTATTTTTTCAAGCTGTGAGATCACAGAGCTTTTATTATCGCAGCCGATTATATACATATCATCACCTCCAGAATTATTGTTGTGCTTACATTTTTTATTGTAACACATTTCCAGCGGTTTTCAAATGGAATATAAAATTTTAAAGGAGCAGCAGTATGAAGTACACACTTATGAATGCAGAACACGAGGTTCTGGAGTTTGAAACAGACGGCAGAGGCAACACAAATATCATCAGGCTGCTTGACGAATTCGAGTATGCCCCTTTGCATTTTTGCCGACACTCTCAGGATACGGAAAGGCTGAATTATGATCTGATCTCTTTCCTTCGCGGCCGTACCATTAACCTGGCAAGGAGCGATGCAAAGGATATTTTTTCTTCGACTGGTGTTAGTGACAATATAGCACTCTCCCTTCGCTCGCTGGGGCTGTCGCTTACCGATCAATACTGGTATCGTCCATCGGGTTCGGGAGTGAAATGGAAGGATGTCAGCTGCTTTGACAGAAAATACGACACCTCCTTCAGCGAAGCGATACTTCGCAGGGATTATGCGGCACTTGCAAAGGTCGACCCCTACACACCGGACTGCACCCTCGGAGGTATTTCAAGAAAGGCATGGATTTATATTGACGGCTCGCCTATGCTCCTGAAATCCGAGGCAGGCACATCAAATTTCATTGAGCAGTCGGAGCTTCTTTCTGCAAGGCTGACCGAAAGACTGCTTGAAAAGGATGATTATGTCCGTTATACACGCTGTGAATTTGCCGGGGAAAGCTATATTGCCTGCCGGGGAATGGTGGGCAGCGGTGAGGAATTTGTACCCGCTCAGGATATACTCACTATGATGGGCGAAAGTCATGCCGATACTTTCAAATACATATCAAAGGATGACGAGCTTCTGAAAAGATTTACACATACCCTTGAAGATTTCGGCATAGAAAATATAAAAGCGTACTATGCAAAGCTTGCCGCAGCATTCAACCTTTCCCTTGCCGGGGACTGCCATCTGAATAATTTCGGATTTATACGTAACCTGAAAACAATGAAGCTGAAAGCCGCACCACTATTTGACAGAGGCCGTTCCTTCGGCAGCTTCGGAGAACCGATAGAAAACGGCAGATATTCCTGTGCCCAATATGCCATTGAATCAACGAAAACGGTGTTTGTTATGATGCTGTTTCACTCTACCCTGATACATAAGGATTGGGATTTCAGTTGGTACGACCCTAAAAAGCTTGAGGGCTTTGAGGATGACATTGAAAATATGCTGAGCGTATGCGAGGATATTCCAAAGCAGTACATTGAAATGCTTAAGGCAGCATTTCAGTATCAGCTTGATTATCTGAACAAGGCAATAAAATAAGTACGATTATCTTATAAATATCATCTTATTATTAAGAAACAGCAAGGATCCGTACAAAATATCAACAAAAGATTTGTCGGGTGCAATTCAAAATAGTTATAAAAAACCATTAGATTTGTTGCGGATTTGTTGCACCCTGTATGCTACAATATGCTTGTAAAAAACCGAACGGGTTATTACAAGCATATTTTTTATTTACAGGAGGTATTCACTATGAAAAAAGAAGAACTTGAAAAGTACATAGGCGATCTTTCATCCGAATTGCAGGAAAAAGCAAGGCAGTGCAAGACAAAGGAAGAACTTAATGCCCTTCTTGCCGAGAATGATGTGGAGCTGTCAGAGGACGCTTTGCAGGCAGTTGCCGGCGGCTGCGGAACAGCGCCGAAGTGCGATAAATGCGGTTCTAAAAAAGAATGGAAATCCCTGCGTGAGTGGGAAGGCTGGGTTTGTCCAAAATGCAAAAAGTAATGTCATGTTAAGGAAACAGAATAAAAATGTTTTACAGATTAAGCGAAAATATAGCCCTGCGGAGTTGGAAATTTATTCCGAGGGCATACTACCTGAAAAATGACGGCTTTGCAAAGGGACTTGGCAAGGAGGAGTTTGATCTCCTCCTGCTCTGCGACGGCGAACACGATATACCAGAAATCAGCCTGACGAAGGATCTTGAGCTGCGTGGGTTTATCGAAAAATGCAGTCAGGGGGATTCTCCCTGTGAGTGGTCAAAGCATAAAAGCTACGAACACCGTTATTTTCCAAAAATGAACATAATGATAACGGGAAAGTGCAATTATAACTGCCTGCACTGCTTCAATGCAGCAGATAACGCACCGATCATGACCGAGTGGTTATATGAGGATGCAGTCGATCTGCTTGAGCAGGCACAAGGCTGCGGCATACAGTCCTTTACGATAACAGGCGGCGAGCCTATGGTACACCCGAGATTTATGGATATTGTCCGTGAAATCTACAAAAGGGATATGTTTATCGAGGAGCTGAACACAAACGGTTTTTTCATAAATCAGAAGGTGCTGGACGAGTTTGCCGAAATAGGCTGTGATCCGCTTATCAAAATATCCTTTGACGGCATCGGCTACCACGACTGGATGAGGGACAGAAAGGGCGCAGAGCAGCGTACCCTTGCAGCTATGCGGCTCTGCATAGACAACGGCTTCAAGGTTATGGCACAGACTCAGGTACACCGCCGAAACCTCCATACCATCTTCCCCACTGTCGAAAAGCTGGACAGCATAGGCGTTTCAACAACAAGGCTCATCCGCACCACAGAAGCGCCGCGCTGGAATGATAATGCTCCCGACAGCTGTCTCGGCATTGAGGAATACTATGGTGAAATGCTTAATTTTGCTGAAAAGTACAAAAACAGTGGTATGAAAATGGAGATCATGATATGGCAGTTTATGCAGCTTCACCCGATGAGCAGAAGCTACCAGTTGGAACCCGTCAGGTGTCCGAGCGGCGAATATAAGGCTACCGACCCGATATGCAAGGGAACAAGGGGCTTATCGGTGTAACATCAAGTAAGGATGTTGTACCCTGCCTGCAAATGTCGGGGGTATTATGAGGAACACGGGATACATCTTGGCAATCTTGGTGAAACTCCTCTCAAAGAGCTTCTCACCAGCAGCGATTATCTGACGGAGGTATGCACGAATCTGCACAAATTCCGCAAGGCTAATAAAAAATGCGATGAGTGCAAATATTTCCGTTGGTGCTGCGGCGGCTGTCCGGCACTGGGGTGGCTGTTTTCTGGAGACAAACGAGGTTCTGACCTTACAAAATGCCTGTTCTATGAAAACGGATGGTATGAAAAATGTGTAAGGGCGATGGACGGCTGGCGAAACCTTACGGAAATAGAGAAATAGAAAAACTCAACAATACAGGTTTTTGATAGATTTATGTCCTTGACAATGTAACCATAGGCGAAATCAAGGGTTGGTATTGTCCTGAATGCGATAATTATTGATATTCGTTAAAAAATTTTATATAATGGGTGATCACAATGAAAAAAGAAGAACTTGAAAAGTACATCGGAGAGCTGTCTCCCGAACTGCAGGAAAAGATACGTGAATGTAAAACTATGGAAGAGTTTAACACCCTTCTTGCGGAAAATGATGTAGAGCTGTCCGATGATGTGCTTGAGGCGGTAGCCGGGGGATGCGGTACTACCAAAGGTTACAAATTCGTTATGCTGACAACAATCATTACCTCGCTTTTCGGTATCATCAATCCCGTTATGTCCAAGATATTCATGGACAGACTTCTTACAGGGATAAACAGGGACTGGCTTTATCCGTTCATCGGAGTGATGACTGCTCTGGCTCTGGTGCAGATAATCGTCGAGTGGCACAAACCATATACAGTCTGAAAATAAACGGCAAAATGTCTATGGTCGGCAGTACGACCTATATGTGGAAGGTGCTGCATCTTCCGATGGACTTTTTCGGTCAGCGTATGGCAGGTGATATACAGTCCCGTCAGGGCACAAATGCAAGCATTGCAAACTCCATTATCAGCACTATTGTCCCTCTCGGGTTGAATACAATAATGATGGTATTCTATTTCGTCAGGAAATAACTCTCTTTGAGGGTACGATAGCCAAAAACATCACTATGTGGGATGAATCCATCGAGGATTATGAGGTAATTCTTGCCGCAAGAGATGCACAGCTTCATGATGACATTATGGCAAGAGACGGCGGCTACAACTGCAAGCTTGCTCCGGGTGGACGTGATCTTTCCGGCGGTCAGCGTCAGAGAATGGAGATTGCCCGTGTCCTTGCACAGGATCCCTCTATTATCATACTTGATGAGGCTACCTCCGCACTTGACGCAAAGACCGAATATGAGGTGGTAAAATCCATTAAGGACAGAGGTATTACCTGTATCGTTATCGCCCACAGACTTTCAACCATTCGTGACTGTGATGAGATCATCGTACTGGAACACGGAAATGTAGTTGAGCGAGGTACGCACGAAGAACTAATGAAGCTCCAGGGTGCTTACACCGAGCTTGTCACTAATGAATAAGGAGGGAGAATCTTGGGTTGGTTTGAACAACAAATAAAACAAAGAAGAAATTCTGATCAGCAGATGTTTGAAGATTCTATCTTCCATGCGGCAGGTGTAGTTTTAGGAAAACGCAATGCTGCGAAGATCAGTGACGAGCATATCATTACAAAACAGGCAATAGATGAGATACTGAAATACTATCATTATAAGCCTGTTGAGTTTCCGAGAAGCGTCAAGACCCACGAGAATCAGCTTGATTACTGTCTTCGTCAGCACGGACTGATGAAGCGTCAGGTCACGCTTGAGGAAAACTGGTACAGGGATGCCTACGGTCCGATTCTTGCCTACACAAAGGAAGAAAATGAGCCGGTGGCACTTCTGCCCAACAAAATAGCTGGCTACTATTACATAGACAGAACAAGCGGAAAAAGAGTAAAGCTAGGCGCAAAGACCGCAGAGCGTTTCGGCAGCGAGGCCTACTGTTTCTACAGACCGTTCCCCCAGAAAAAACTTGGCATACCCGATCTGATAATTTATATGCAGCAATGCATTAGTCTCAACGATGTAGCTCTTATCGTAATTGCAACATTTATGGTAACGGGCGTGGGAATGCTGATGCCCCGTATCACAAGGGCACTTACTGGTCCTGTGCTTTCCAGCGGAAGTGCCACGATACTTGTATCAATAGAAATATTTATGCTGTGTACGGCTATTTCCTCACAGCTTATCGGCACTATCAGCAATATGCTGAACACAAGGGTGCAGACAAAAATAACCCTCGGTGTGCAGTCGGCACTCATGATAAGGGTACTGAGTCTGCCGGCGAGTTTCTTCCGCAAATACAGCTCCGGTGAGCTTACAAGCCGTTCACAATCGGTCAGCCAGCTTTGCTCGCTGCTGCTCGGTATGATACTGGGTACTGGACTTACCTCTCTTATGTCCCTGCTTTACATCACACAGATTTTCAGCTTTGCTCCGACTCTTGTTATACCGTCGCTGATAATCATCCTTGTAACGGTAGGCTTCAGCGTCATTTCCTCGGTCGTGCAAATCGGAATCAGCAAAAAACAGATGGAGCTTGGTGCGAAGGAATCGGGTATGAGCTATGCAATGCTCAGCGGAATACAAAAGATAAAGCTTTCCGGCTCGGAAAAGAGATTTTTCGCACGCTGGCTGAATGAATATTCCGAGGAAGCGGAGCTTACCTATTCACCACCGATGTTCATCAGAATAAACAGCGTTATCACAACAGCTATCTCGCTTATTTCAAATATTGTTCTCTACTATCTCGCTGTTTCAAGCGGTATAGATCAGTCGAATTACTTTGCGTTTACGGCAGCATACGGTGCGGTAATGGGTGCTTTTTCGTCACTCGCAGGCATTGCCCTTTCATTCGGCAGGATAAAGCCGATACTTGAAATGGCTGAACCGTTCCTCAAGACCGAGCCTGAAACGGCAGATAACAAGGAAACGGTAACAAAGCTTTCCGGCAGCATTGAGCTTAACAATGTATATTTCAGATACAGCGAAAATTCCCCCTATATCGTAAACAATCTTTCGCTGAATATAAAAAGCGGAGAATATGTTGCAATAGTCGGCAAAACAGGCTGCGGAAAATCAACGCTTATGCGGCTGTTGCTTGGATTTGAAAAGCCCGAAAAGGGTGCTGTGTATTATGACGGCAAGGATTTGAACCGTCTTGACCTCTGCTCACTGCGGCGAAAGATCGGCACAGTCATACAGGGCGGCGGACTTTTGCAGGGAGACATTTTCTCGAATATCATCATTTCTGCTCCCCACCTTTCAATGGATGAAGCGACCTCCGCACTTGACAACAAGACACAGAAGCAGGTCAGCGAGGCTCTGGACAAAATGGGCTGTACCCGTATCGTCATAGCCCACAGGCTTTCGACTATCCGCCATTGTGACCGCATACTTGTTCTTGACGGCGGAAAGGTCATTGAGGAAGGCAGCTATGATGAGCTGATCGCACAGAACGGCTATTTTGCCGAGCTTGTTGAAAGGCAGAGGCTAGATAAATAATATAACGGCAGGGTACTCGCATAAAACAAATCCAAAAATAATGATACAATATAGAAAACCAACAGAAAGGCAGTTTGCTAATGAATCCCCTCCATCTATAGCCTCTGCATCAGCAGGATTTCCCTTGTTTCTGACAAGCATATACATTACCTCCGTTCCGGAACTTATAGTGTTTTGCTCCTTATACTTTACAATGGAGATGAGAAATGCAATTTGACGAAGGATTTTATATTTTTTTCAAAAAACTTTT
>CADCRH010000043.1 GCA_902803805.1 uncultured Ruminococcus sp. | reverse complement strand
GGTATCTCTCTGTTGCACTTTCCCTGGGGTCACCCCCGGCGGCCGTTAGCCGTTATCCTTGCCCTGTGGAGCCCGGACTTTCCTCGGATACTTTCATACCCGCAGCTGTTTATCCCACTCGGTGGGGAAGCCCCCACGGGCGATACGCTTTTACTTTTTGTTATGCAGTAGCCATTGCACGCACATCCGTCAGTGGGGAAGCCCCCACGGGCGATACGCTTTTACTTCTTGTTATGCAGTAGTCATTGCACGCACATCCGGCACTCGTAGGGGAAGATACTTGTTGGTGTCCGTCCCACACAAGCCGTCGGGGCTTGCTTACGGGACTGTTTTGTTATGTCAACAAGTTAGATTCGCTTCGTAAACGGGTGCCTGCAAAGTGTCAAACATATTGTTTGCTGTTTTAGCTTATGATTGATTATAATATAATTTTTGGTTTTTGTCAAACGGATAATGGTTAAAAGTTTTTCTCGATAACCTCTTTAAATGCTGTATAGTTTTTGGATGGCTTATCGGGCTTGCAGTAAACGGCAAATTCGATTTTCTTAAAGTCATACAGATAATCTTTCAAAACTTCCGACCAAGCCTGTGCAACGACTTGGGGCGGATTTCTGAACGCACCGCAGCCGAAAGCGCCGAGAATCAGCACATCTTCCTGATTTGCCTTTGCAATATCCAGAATTCGCTTTGCTCTTGCTTTATGCAAGGCTTTGAGCTTATCATAGTTGATTCGGGTATTTTTATCGGCAATGCTTTTGGAAACAAATGTCAGATTCGGAGCCGCACAGGTGATAATATCCACATTATACCGTTCCTTTTCGGGAAGAAGCGTATATTTTCCGTCATCGGATTTCAAAACGACAATATCGGGGGAAAAGATACAGTCTGCATTATATAGCAGATCCATTTTCTTTTGTTTCACGGCGGTATCGTGTTTTTGATGGAAATTTTTTACTGTGTTTTGCTCACTGATAGCAAAATACAGCGTACTGCAGCGGCACAAACATTCTTCCTGCGCGGTTGCACCTGTGACAACACCGCCACCGGGGTGTCTTGAAGAAGCAAAGTTCAGTACACACATTTTTTCGCCCTTGTATGCTTCGGCAGCCTGAAAGCTTCGTTTTGTCGAAACAGTGATTTCTGCGGCTTTGTCAAATCTGTGTCCGTTGGCAACATCGACGGTTTCTTCTTCGGCAACGATGTATTGATTTTGAATCGTGTTGTCGATCGCCTGTATCAATTCGGTATCGTTGTTGCAGTGTTTTTTTGTATCGTTGAAAACAGAAATTAAGTTGACCATTTGGTTCTCCTTTTAAATTCTTGCCGCTCCTGATTTTCTTGCGGCTTCTATTACAGCTTCAGCAACGGTCTGACCGATACGCTTGTCAAATGCGAACGGAAGAATATATTCTTCGGACAGATCTTCGTCTGAAACCAAAGAAGCGATCGCTTTGGAAGCGGCAGCCTTCATTTCTTCGTTGATCTCTTTGGCGCGGCAGTCCAAAGCGCCGCGGAAAATACCGGGGAAAGCAAGAACATTGTTGATTTGGTTCGGGAAGTCCGAACGTCCTGTGCCGACGATCCTTGCACCTGCATTTTTTGCCTTGTCGGGCATAATTTCGGGTGTGGGGTTTGCCATTGAGAAAACAATAGCGTCTTGATTCATTGACCCGATCATTTCTTCGCTGACAATATTCGGAGCAGAAACACCGATAAATACATCACTGTCTTTCAAAGCGTCGGCAAGTGTGCCGTGAATCTGCTCTTTGTTGGTGATTTCGGACATAAGTGCCTGTTCGGAATTAAGATTTCCGTCACCCTTGCAGATAATGCCGAAACGGTCGCAAAGAATTAGATTCTGAACACCCATATTGATAATATGTTTTGCAATGGCAATACCTGCCGAGCCTGCACCATTGATCACGACCTTAACCTCTTTAATATCCTTTTTCACCAGCTTTAATGCATTCAGCATAGCGGCAGCAACAACAACGGCGGTACCGTGCTGGTCATCGTGGAATACGGGAATATCACAAATCTCTTTCAGCTTGCGTTCAATTTCAAAACATCTCGGAGCAGCAATATCCTCAAGGTTGATACCGCCGAAACTGCCCGAAATCAGATAAATCGTGCGAACGATTTCATCAACATCTTTTGAGCGAACACAAAGGGGAAAAGCGTCAACATCGGCAAATTCCTTGAACAGTGCACATTTGCCCTCCATAACGGGCATACCTGCTTCGGGACCTATATCACCCAGACCGAGAACAGCAGTACCGTCGGTAATGACGGCAACCAGATTATTTCTTCTTGTCAGCTTAAAGGATTTGTCATAATCCTTTTGTATTTCAAGACACGGTTCGGCAACACCCGGCGTATAGGCAAGTGACAGTTCTTCGGAATTTGTGATCGGTGTTCTTGAAACCACCTCTATTTTTCCGTTCCATTCATAGTGTTTTTTCAATGATTCCTGTCTTATATCCATTTTACCAATTCCTTTCGATTTTAAGTTCATAAAGCTATTATATTACAAAAAGACTGCAAAGTAAACTAATCCCATTCATTGAAAATAATATTTCCGATGGATGTCGGTCGATAGTATTCGATTTGTTGTAACTCACACTTGTCAAGAGCGTGTGGGCAGTTATCAAACGG
>CADCRH010000042.1 GCA_902803805.1 uncultured Ruminococcus sp. | reverse complement strand
CTTAACTAAAACCACGAGATCAACCGTTTGAGGAAAATCTGTTCTGTAATTTTATTCTAACGCAAATTTTATAAAAAGTCAATTAATAATTTTGTTGAAGTCTGCGGTAAAGTTTGGTATAATAATCACGCAGATCAAAAAAGAAAAGAGGGTTGAAATGTTTACGACAATACTGATGGATGCGGATGATACCATATTCGATTTTCCAAAATGCGAGTACGGTGCATTGAAAAATACATTAAAGCATTTCGGGCTTGATTTTAATGATGATATATACAACAAGTTCAGTGAAATCAACAAAGCACTTTGGAAAAAGTTTGAAATGAATCAAATCACACGTTCCCAACTTCGTGTGCGGAGATTTGGTGAGCTGTTGGAAAGCTGTTTTGACAAATTAAATTTGAATAAGGCGGAGATTCTTGCGGATCAGTATGTGGAGGAACTTTCAAAGCAGGAAATTTTGATCGACGGTGCATATGCGGCAGTCGAAAAAATTTCGGAAAACTGTGACATCTATATCATTACCAATGGACTTTCTTCGGTTCAGCGCGGACGTTTTCAAAGAAGTCCGATAACCAAACTGATCAAAAAGCTGTACATATCGGATGAAATGGGTGTGCAAAAGCCGCATAAGGAATTTTTTGAGTTGGTGCTGAACGACATTTCGGAAAAAGATACTTCAAAAATACTGGTGGTCGGAGATTCGCTTACCTCGGATATGCAGGGCGGCAAAAATGCAGGACTTCTGACTTGTCTTTATGACCCGAAACATCAGGTGCAAATGCCGCATCCTTTGTGTGACTATCAGGTATCGAAACTGGATGAGATACTTGATCTTGAATGAAAAATATATCGGTTGGAGGATTTTCTAAAAGAAGGCAGGTATTAGAAATTTGAAGAAAAAACTGATCAGTATTGTTTTTGTTCTTTTGATTTTGATGACGGTATCTGTTGACTGTTTTGCCGAAGCCAGAGAGATCACGCTTGATCTGACTGCCGATACCCTGATCAAGCCGAATAAGGATTTTTATGTTTATTTGAACATCAATTCCAATGTGGAGCTTGGTGCATTCCTTGTTAATCTGAACTATGACAACGAAACGTTTGTGATGAAAAGTGTGGAGCTTGAAGGCAAAAGCAAAGACGAAAATCTGAAATATGATGATGAAGACGGCAACATTTATGTGATGTACAGTACACTAAATGCTTCAACTGCCAAAACGATAAAATTTCGTTTTGTAAGTCCTTCTTACGGTTCTTTCCGTTCCGAATTTGCAGTGTATCTGTTGGACGGCTGCGATGTCAACTTAGTAACCGTGAATCAGACCGGTGCAGTGATGAATCTTGCTGTTTCCGATAACGGGAACGTATCTCAGTCTCAAACAGCCGATACGAAAACAAAAGTTTCCGGTTCGACAAACAGTAAAGCGGAGTCTGCGAAACGATCTTCCAAGACTGAAAAAGAAATTTCTGAAACGTCCGTAAGATCATCAAAAGAAAATTCCGAATCAAAAGAGGAGGACATTTTGGAAGAAGAAACTGTACAGCAAAATACGGAGGAAACGGAACAGGGAGAGTATTATCTGAAAGATGACAATGATTTCCGGAAAGATCGTTTTCCAATATTTATTGGTGCAGTGATCGTTGTTTGTGCCGTTGCCTGGTTTGCGTACAGATTGGGTTTGAAAAAATCGAAACAGAATATCGAATAAATGTCACGCAACAATATTGACAAAAAAATTAAACTGTTATACAATTAATTTTATACTTGCTGATGATAATTTGTTATTATAGCAATCAAAAAACGATAAGCCGAAGGCTTGAAAGGAAGTATTGAGATGATTACTTTTGAAACCAATATTCAGGATCGCCTTGTCAGAATGTACAGCGATTTTCCGCTGAAAAACGCTGCGGGTGCTATTTTAAAAACACTGGCACAGATCAGCACAAAGACGGATATTTTTAACGGTAAATTCGTAATGTGTTTCGGTTGGGCTTACTTTTTCCTTGATGAAAGAGAAGAGGACGACGGCACGAAATTCTGGGTGGTACAGACCAGCGATTACAAAAAGAATCCTTTGAAGGATAAAAACGACAATGTAACGGTGTCACTTCTCGTTCAGAATATGCAGCTGGAGGCTGTTCAAAAGGCAAAGTTAAAGCCGGAGGCGGTTACTTTTAAAGATACGATCCTTGTTCTGAAAGCTGCGCTTAATTCCAAAGAAATTTATCTTAACAGAACAGAACCGACAAAAGACGGCGATTCGGGTTGGTATCTGGGACTGCTGGATGACCCCGACGAAGAAAACCATACTTCCGATGAATATGAGAAGATTCCGAGCTATCGTTTCCTTGAAGGACGTGCCGAGGTGCTCAGGGTGCTTCAAATGCCTGTCGGAACCGTTGCCGTTATTAATGAAAATAAACTGACCGCTTTGGTTGACGGCAACGACCAGCCGCTTGAATTTACCAGTGACGAGGAAAGAAGACGACTCGGTGCGGAAGCAAGACAGAAAATGGAGCAGGAACTGGCGGAAGCACAGGCTCAGGCAGAAAAAGCGGCTGCCGAAAACGAGGAAACCACCGAAGCAGAAACGGAAGAATAAAAATAAACGATTTTTGGAGTGTATTCACTGAATATGTATCAACTCATCAAACAAAACGGCAGGGCAAGACGCGGCGAACTGCATACGGTTCACGGCACAGTGCAGACCCCGGCTTTTATGAATGTGGCGACCTGCGGAGCCATCAAGGGCGCATTATCCGCTTTGGATTTAAAGGAACTTCGCTGTCAGGTGCAGCTTTGCAATACCTATCATCTGCATTTAAGACCGGGCGACGAAAATGTCAAAAAGCTCGGCGGTCTGCACGAGTTCACACGATGGAACGGTCCGATCCTCACCGACAGCGGCGGTTTTCAGGTCTTTTCTCTGGCAAAGCTCCGTAATATCAAGGAAGAGGGCGTGACCTTTTCTTCTCATATTGACGGTCATAAGATCTTTATGGGTCCCGAAGAAAGTATGACGATACAATCCAATCTTGCCTCGACAATTGCAATGGCATTTGACGAATGTATCGAAAATCCTGCCGAATATCATTATACCAAGCGTTCGTGCGACAGAACTTATCGTTGGCTTTGCCGCTGCCAAAATAAAATGAAAGAACTGAACGCTTTGGAAACAACGATCAATCCAAAGCAAATGCTGTTCGGTATTAATCAGGGTGCCACCTATGACGATATAAGGATCGACCATATAAAGCGTATCCGTGAACTTGACCTTGACGGATATGCCATCGGCGGTCTTGCCGTAGGAGAATCGGCGGAAGAAATGTATCATATTATTGATGTTGTCGAGGAGCATATGCCGAAAGAAAAGCCCCGTTATCTGATGGGAGTCGGTACTCCCGTCAATATTCTGGAAGCCGTTCACCGCGGTGTGGATATGTTTGACTGTGTGATGCCGACCAGAAATGCGCGTCACGCCAATGTATTTACGTGGAGCGGACGGCGGAATATGGTGAATGAAAAATACACCCTCGATACCGAACCAATCGATACGGAATGTGATTGTCCCGTATGCAGGAATTTTACAAGAGCATACATTCGCCATCTTTTCAAAAGCGGCGAAATGCTCGCAATGCGTCTTTGCGTAATGCATAACGTATATTTTTACAATACCCTTTTAATGCGTATCAGAGAATCACTCGATAATGATACGTTTGAGGAATTTTATACCAAATATGTTCCCGTTCTTGACAAGAGAATATAACTATTAACAATTGAAACGCCTTTTCAAAATTGTTATAATAAATAAAGATATTCATTCTTGAAAGGAAGAGGAAAAATGTTTTTTGAATTACTCGATAAAACGACATCAACTGCATCATCGGCAAGCGCGGAAGGCGATGTATGGCAGATGGTGATCACCATAGGAATATGGGTGCTCGTGATAGGAGCGGCGTATTTCCTGTTTATTCGTCCGCAGAAGAAAAAGCAGCAGCAGGAGGAGGAACTCCGCAATAATATTGAGATCGGTGACGATATTACTACGATCGGCGGTATTGTCGGCAGAGTAATTGCCGTTCGTGATGATGACGATACATTTATCCTTGAAACGGGCAGCGATAAAACAAGAATGCGTTTTAAAAAGTGGGCGATCTCATCGGTCGATACGGCCGATAAACAGCCCAAGGACAATAAAAAATCCGATGACGCAGATAAAAAGTCCAAAAAGAAAGACAAAAAGTCGGAGCAAACATCCGAGGGAGAATCTTTGGAAAAATAAGATCAATGAACGGAGTACGGTTTTGTACTCCGTTTTTTGTTATATTTTTGAACGTCCCCGAATAATAGTTATTAACTGAGCTGGTATCAAATTTTCGGTCGGGGTGGTATGATGAAAAAAGAGGGCGGCAATCAGATGTCACGGAGGATCAAAGCGGAGATTTTCGGAACGGTTGTCGGGCTTATCGCAACGCTTTTGATGGTTTCGATCATATCGATGATTTTTGTTAAAATGGGGATTGTGCCGAATACTCCCGTGCAAAAACCGCCGTGTGCCGTCGCAGCGCTGTGTATCGGAGCGTTTATCGGCGGCTATGTGACAGCGAGAATTGCTAAAAGTATGGGATTGACACTCGGAGCGATCTGCGGTTTTGCGCTGTTTGTTGTCATTCTTGCCATCGGCAGCGCCGTGGGCGGTGAAATAGGGATCGTTACCTTGATGCGCTTTCTGCTGACAGTAACGGCTGGAGCCTTTGGTGGTGTTATCGGCGTCAACAAACGGAAAAGAAGAAAATAATGTTTGAATTTGTATAAAGAATATGGTATGATAGTACTGTACCATAAAATCTGCCGATTGGTGCCGATTTTCGGCTTCGGCTTGTAAGAAAGGGTGATTTTGATGAAGACAACAAAGCATATCAAAACGCTTAACAGTGCTAACCTTAAGGAATCAGCAGTAAAGGGCGGCTGCGGCGAATGCCAGGCTTCCTGTCAGTCAGCCTGCAAGACATCTTGTACGGTTGCTAACCAGAAGTGCGAGAAGTAATTTTTCTTTCGCATAAAACGGTACGGAAGGGCGGATGTTGTGTCCGCCCTTTATGTTGCCATTCAATAGAAATACGAATATTGATTCTATCAGCTTTCAAGGAGAGTAAAAATGATACACAAATATAAATTGAACGGATATAATATTTGTCTTGATGTCCACAGCGGTGCCGTCCATATTCTGGATGACATTGCCTATGAGATTCTTGATTATTGTGATGAAAATATGCCAAAAGATCTTCCCGAAAAAATATTGGAGGAACTTTCGCCAAAATACCATAAGGAGGAGATCGCTGAAACCTATGACGCTCTTTATGAGCTTTATGAAGCAGGACAACTGTTTTCTGCCGATGACTACGAACAATTTGCCGACCTTATGACAAAAGCGCCGATCAAGTCTATGTGTATCAATATATCGCACGACTGTAATCTTCGCTGCGAATATTGTTTTGCCGCCAAGGGCGATTTCGGTCAGGGTCGATGTCTTATGCCGCTGGAAACGGCAAAAAAGGCAATTGATTTTATCATTGCCAATTCGGGTACCCGTCATAACCTTGAAGTTGACTTTTTCGGCGGTGAGCCGCTGATGAATTTCGAGGTTGTCAAGCAAACCATCGAATACGCAAGGAGCATTGAAAAGCAGCATCATAAAAATTTCCGTTTTACCATCACTACCAACGGACTTCTTCTGAATGATGAAAATATCGAATATATCAACCGGGAGATGGCGAATGCGGTTCTTTCACTGGACGGCAGAAAAGAGGTCAATGACAAACTGCGCGTGACACCGAATGGTAAGGGCTGTTATGATATAATCGTACCAAAATATCAAAAACTGGTTGCCGAAAGAGGAAAGGACAAGGATTATTATATTCGTGGAACGTTTACCAAACATAATCTTGACTTTACCAAAGACGTTCTCGAAATGAAAAATCTCGGTTTTGACCAACTCTCGATCGAACCGGTTGTATCTGACCCCAATCTGGATTACTCGATCAAATACGAGGATCTGCCGCAGGTATTCGAGGAGTACGAACGTCTTGCCAATACCATTATAGAATCCCGTAAAAACGGCGATTACTTTAATTTCTTCCACTTTATGATCGACCTGAATCAGGGTCCTTGCGCCATCAAGCGTCTGCGCGGCTGCGGCTGCGGAAACGAATATGTTGCCGTAACACCGCAGGGTGACATTTATCCGTGTCACCAGTTTGTCGGCAACGAGGAATATAAAATGGGCAACCTGAACGACGGAACCTTTGACAATGAGATGAAGCTGAATTTCGCAAAGGCAAATGTCTATTCAAAGGACAACTGCAAGAACTGCTGGGCAAAATTCTATTGCAGCGGCGGCTGCAACGCCAACAATTTCCAGTATGAGGGTGACATCAGAAAATCGCACAAAACCTCCTGCGAACTTGAAAAAAAGCGTCTGGAATGTGCCATTATGATCAAAGCGGCTCTTGCCGAATCAGGCGACAGTCTTCCCTGTGACGGCGAAGACTGCCTTTCCGAAGTCTGCCGTTGATAATTCATAATGCATAATTCATAATTGCCTTGCGGGGGATTTTGAGGAAATTCTGCTGCCGGTGATGAAATGTTTTGTGATTTTGGATTATGCCTTGACAAGTGATTACAAAAGTGGTATAGTATATGGGTAAAACAAAGTAAAGCTATGTGCTTTCACCTGTATTGTATCGTCTGTTACGGGTCAATAGTTCGATGACAAAATGTTTTTTGATGATTTTGTCTTGTTTTGGCTGTTGATGCACGGACGTTCCGCGGTGAGTGTCCGTGCTTTTATTTTATTGTTACTTAAAATGTTTTGGAGGTGCTTAAAATTAGCAAGCAGGAACACCAGATTAATGACGAAATTCGTGATAAAGAAGTCAGAGTGATAGACTCCGACGGAG
>CADCRH010000041.1 GCA_902803805.1 uncultured Ruminococcus sp. | reverse complement strand
TTTAATGATTATATTTTAGCGTATTATGTAATGAATGTCAAGAATGCTGAAAAGCAAGAACGGCAGACTATTCCATTTAAGAATCATCTGCCGTAAAAATCATTTAGGAATTTTTATGATATTTTCATATACACGCTGACAACTGTTTTCATCAAAATAGGGATAGAATTCTTCAATACGCTTTATATACTGCGGATCGTTTTTGCAGTCATTCTCTATTTCAGTGATCATTGCTTTTACCGTACTGTCAAGATCATAACATACAGGACCAAAACCGTTATCCTCATAGCTGAAATAGCCTTTTTTATAGGAATGCTCACCGGAGAAAAATTTTTCTTTGTCAAACTGTGCATATATTACAGGTTTCTTCAAGTAGGCAAAATCAAAAAATACACTGGAATAGTCTGTTACCAAAAGTGAGCAGGTTGTAAACTCCTTTTGATAGTCAACATAGCCGTGATTGATTTCAAAAACATTATTAGGCGTGAAATCAACCCATTGTTCAACGTGTATCGGATGCATACAAAGAACACCTTTATAGCCGTTCTTTTTCATACATTCACACAGCCTCGGATCACTGATAAGGGAATTATAAAACTGATAATATTCCGTTTCTTTAAAGCCTTCAAAATAAATGCTTTCAGTAGTTACCGGATCATAGCTGCCCTTGATACTCTTTCTCCACGTAGGAATCACAAGTACTTTTTTCTCTTTTTCCTGCTGCCGCTGCATACGGATCAGATTATCGTGTCTTGGAAATCCTGAGAGTATCGGTACATCCTTAGAATACCCGTAGCTCGGTTCACAGAAAGATTTCTGCTCCGGTATGCCTGCAGTTACAATTCGTGTCATATTCTTATTATAACGATTTATCCATTCGGAAATATCGTCCTTTGTTACGCCGTGCTGTAAGAATATATAATCAAAATTATAGAGGTCGATCAAGTACTTTCTGTCACCGCCAAAGGCATTGATAACATATTCGCTGCCACTTGATGACAATATTTTATCGGCAAGCAGAAAATACAAACGGTACTCTGGTGTATTGTAAGGAATCACCTTGCCGATTTTTTTCATCTTCTCATAATCCTCACAATTTTTATCAATGTAATAATATACATCTATTCCCTTTGGTTTGATTTTGTTCAGGTATCTGAACATATGCTCACCGTTGTCGTTTGCTTTATTGGTTCTGTCGGAAACAAGCCAGATTTCTTTATTTTTACGCTTCATCAATCTATACAGCTTACGGTATTTTATCAGATAACCACGTTTATTTTTCTTAAGCTGTTCACAGTAGAATGATTCAAATTTACGCCGCAGAGCACTGCTGTAAGGATATACAATGATATTTCTGCCAATCATTCTGATGATATAATCATCTTTAACATAATATCCTCCGTTCAGTGCCGGAATTCTTGCAAATTTTCCCGTTGAAGTAAATATTTGCTTTTCGTGTTCTCCATAACACTGGAAAAATTCAATTCTCTGTTCTTCACCTTTGCGCAGAGGTATTTCAAGTTTAAGACTTCTTCCCGCTTTTGCTGTTCCGTAAATAGTACCAAAATCAAAAACAGGCGCTTCGGTATATTCGGGATAATATTTTTCGTCGCCCACTTTTGCATAATAGCTGTAGTCCTCATTCGGCAGCCAACAGTTATCTTTTCCCTCAAGATAAATCGTATCATTGCGGATTTCCGTAAAAAACCATATAATATTCGTCTTTGCATTAGCAAAATTCATTGTACTCACATTGTTATACATAAGCTGGCTATGGTCATATACCAACTCCTTACGCATATCCCGTCCGTACTTTTTGGAAAGACAAAACATTTTCATATTCATATAGATTTCTCTCTGCTTGAATATGATACGATCGTCTATTTGCTGTAAAATTTCAGTTATTTCATCACAGTATTTTTCATAGTCTTCCTGACTCAAAAATTCTGTTATTTCATCCTTTTTCTTTCTTATTCTCCATTGGAGATCGTACATTATGGTATATTGAATAAAATCCTGAACCCTGCCATACTTTTGCTTTGACTGCTCTATCAGTGACTTATGGAAATATTTCGGTGAGTCAAAATAATAGCTTTCGGAACGCAGCTCATTTTGAAGTGCAGAAGTTTCATCAGGTCTTTTTCTATATAAATGTACTGCTCCCCTTACAACACCAAGCGTACATTTATCAAGGAGTATGGAATTGATAAATTGAGCATCCTCTCCATATTTTAGATGTGTTGAAAATCTGTGTTCGCCTATGGCTTCTGCTTTGATGACCGAGCCTGTAACATCCATTTGTATAAATTCATAATCTTCATTCAACTCTGTAACTCTTGTGTTTTTGTACTTATAGTCAAGACGGTGAAATCCCGTTCTTGCATCAAAAAATTTTTTTCTTGCAGCAGAAACGTCCGTTTCATCATAGTGTTCTTCAAAAAAATGATAAATTTTTTCAAAGGCGTCTTCCTGCCAGCAATCGTCCGAATCAAGAAAGTTTACATATTTACCCTTAATGTATTGAATGCCGTTATTTCTTGCAGCACTTACTCCGGCATTTTCCTGCTTAACATAAAGAATATTTTCAGGATATTTGTTTTTATATTCAAGACAAATATTCTCACTATTATCAGGACTTCCATCGTTGACAAGAATAATTTGAATGTTTTCAAAGCCTATTGATTGATTGATAACCGAATCCAGTGTTTCGGCTAAATACCTTTCAACATTATAAACCGGAATAATCACGGAAAAAAGATATTGATATGTTTTTTCCGTAGTGTCATCTGTAATTTTATTACTCATAAATATGATTCCTCCTGCCGACTGGCGATTTTTGACATTCTATATCTCAAAACTTGATTTTTCAGGCAACAGCTTTTCAAACGCATCGATCACTTGCTGTTTCTGCAAATCAAAATTGCTTGTTCCTATCGTATCGTTCACACATATAAGCTTATGTTTTCCTGTTGAGATTGCATCAAGCATTTCATCAAAAATTTTATCCTTTATATGAAAACAGCGTCCTATTTTAACGCTTCGTGGAATTGCCTCTCCCTCACAAAGCTGCCAGAATTTCATCAACCACTGATTACAGTTCGATTTTGTTCTGAATTTATCTTTACAAGTGAGGTCAAGTGTTTCTTCTTCCAATTCCCATACCTTTTCAAAGGTGCTTTTCAAAAAATTGCTGGGCAAATGATTGTAATAAATCCCCGGAAACCACGGCCACATATTAAGCGCAGTGGTTTTGATCACACGTTTTGTTCCGTTTTTCAGACTGAACCATTTACGACGGACATTTGTTTTAAAGACCTGATTTTTATTAAAATGTGTATTGATAATTTCAATATCGTTTCCGTTAAAAAAACCTGCACTTTTTTTTCCAAAATAAATGCAGTCAAGACCATATGTGTCCATAGGATGTCCGTTCTTGAAAAAATGTTCGGGAGTTACAGGAGCAGTTACAAACATATCATCATTAAAATATACAAACTGCTCCGAAAGTCCCTTTATTCTATGAAGATTCAGTTCTATTGTGTTTGCGTTAAAGGTTGGAAGATACTGTGACGGAATATAATCTTTGTGATTAACAATATGAAGCTTTGGGTTGTCCTTGTTGAGCCAAGGGGGTAAATGCCCCCACGTTACAAAATGTATTTGATTGACCCAAGGCGCAAATTTTTCTACTCCTCTGAACCAATACTGAAGATTATCCCAACTTCTGTATCGAATGATCGTATTATCGCCTTTTTCGTTTGATGAATCATAAAGATTTTTCTCTTTTTGCCATTCGGGATCGTTTCCGTCAACCCAAATCATCACAAAATCGATCTTCTCCAATTTTTACACCGCCTTGTTAAAATAATCCAAAACAAAACTGTATTATTCTTTATATACCATATATTGTATTTTATGTCAAGAATTCACGGGATCTGCTTCAAGCAGTTTTCCGCAAAGCTTTGAGGTTTTGTTTGACAAAAATTTTGTAAATTTATCCCATCGTACAAGTTTTTGTACTATTATTACGGCAATGGAAAGTATCAGCGATGTACCGAGTACAAATCCAAATATTAAAAACCAATTGCCTAAAGAATAGGTAATATCCTTAAACCATATATACCTGACAAAGGTATGTATAAAAAAGATATTGGATGAATGTTTTCCCAAAAATGCCAATATCATATTGATGATAGGTATTCCGCAGATGAATTCATAAACATAGTAAATGAAATATACAGGAAGAATGGAGCTGATAAAATAGAAGAAATATTTTTCACACCAGTTTGTTCTTCGGAAAATCACCAAAATGACAAGAACGACAGTAAGAACAATGAATTTGATCAGTTTGCCCAATATTTTGTTCTTAGTTGGACTCGCTTCTTTTGAGCGCTCAAATATTTTTAAATCGGCAAAAATAACACCCATAGGTATTGTGAGGAGCCAACGTGTCATATTAACAAGAGCCTTTGACGAAAAGAAATTGGGATTTAAAAGTACGGGAATAATGATAAACGGCACGACGCAGAAAATCCCGAAATGCTGATACAGCTTTACCGTCAGGGGCATCAAGAAAATAATAACAAGTGCAAATCCCATATACCACCAGGTTCCAATCATAAGTTGTGAACCGATAATTCCGGAAATTCCCAACATATCGGCAAGAAGATTAAAAACAAAACTTATGTCCTTACCATAAGGATTATAGTCTGTAAATAGGAATGTCGGAACAACACAGATAACATACGGAATAAAAAATGAACCTAAAAGAGAAATCGTTCTTTTGGACAAAAAGTCCGATACGCTGTATTTATCCAAATCCAATGTTTTATATTTCAGCAGAATGCTTTTTGTCAAGCCGTAAGACGACAAAAATGCAAACATACCAACACATATATTCATACTTTCAAAGATAAACATTGCGGTTTTCTGTGGCATAAGACCAAAACTGACATCATATCCGCAAAGCCTGTCAACAGAAGAAAGACAATGATAAAATACAAGAAATATAATGGCAATTCCCTTTACAACAAGTGTATCGTTTTTGGAAAAATTAAGTGTCAATCTATTCACCTCTTAAAGTTCAAAGGAGGACTTGTTCGGAAGAATCAAATCAAAACATTCCCTTATTCTTTGTTTTTTATCGTCAAAATCAATCGTTCTCGGTGTATCGTTAATACAAACCAATTTACAACTTTGATTTTTTATCGTATTACAGAGATGATCAAAATTTTCTTCGGTGATATGAAAACATTCTCCGATTTTATCGGAACGAACCTCGCATACACCCTCACATAACTGCCAATATTTGATCAGCCATTGATTAACATTTGATTCTCTGCGAAATTTATCATTACAGGTTTTATCAAGCGTTTCACAGTATTTTTCCCATACAGTACTGAACGTACTCTTTATAAAGCTCGTCGGAAGGTGATTGTAATGAAATCCCGGAAACCATTCCCACGGGTAAAGCAAAATCGTCTTTAAAACAACTTTTGAACCGTTTTTTAAACTGTACCACTTTTTAGCATTTTTTTTAATAATTAGGTGTTTGTTTTTAAATTCGGTATTGATCACCTCAAGGTTGGAACCATTGAAATGACCGGCTGTATCCTGACTGAAATAAATACAATTCAATCCGTATGTGTCACACGGTTTTCTGTCAACAAAAAAATCCGTTGGCTCTGTTTTACTCAAAAGAAACATATCGTCATTAAAGTAGACAAATTGCTCGGAAATACCGGAAATCCGATGAATATTCAATTCTATCGTATGCGAACTAAAAGTCGGAAGGTATTTTTCGGGTATATAATCTTTATGATTTACTATTTTTAATTTTGGATGATCAGTATTTAACCAGTTCGGAATGTGTCCCCACGTGATAAAATAAATTTTGTTGACCCAAGGTGCAAACTTTTCCACTCCTCTGAACCAGTACTGAAGATTATTCCAGTCACGGTATCTGACAGGCGTATCGCTTTCACTCATAGATACAGATGTATTATATTTTGCTTTTTCCTTTTGCCATTTCGGATCATTGCCATCAACCCATGGTATGACAAAATCTATTGTATCAAAATTACCCATCAATTAAAGCTCCTTGATAGCCCTATAGTTTCTTTCACAGTTATTGGTATCGTAAAGATCGAAAAAATTCTTATGACGTTCAAGATATATTTTTGGGTTTTGAAAATCATCCGAAATTGCATTTTCTATTTCATCAAGTATATCATTCAACCGATAACATACTTTCCCAAAACCGTCTTTTTCATAACTGAAATATCCCTCAGGATATTGTCCCTGCCGAAAATGTTCATAATCAAACTGATAATAAGTCAATCGTTTTTTCATATACGCAAAATCCATTGCAATACTTGAAAAATCGGTGATGAGATACGCAGATTCCCTTAAAAGTGTTTGAACATCGTATTTCGGCCACGTTGCGATTGTAATATTCTCACTCTGTATATCAAAATATTCAATAAAGCTTTGCATATCCCTATGAGGATAAAATATCATTTGCAAGTTGTGGTCATCAAGCACTTTTCTTAACCGTTCACTGGAAAGAAATTCACTCCACGCACGAAAATATTCCGTATTTCGGAAATCCGACACATCTTCTATTGCGTCGGAGGCAGAGGTAGGAGTGGCGATCCAACTTCTCCAAGTGGGCATAAGAAGAAGTTGTTTGGGCTTTACAGTCATATTATGAAGTTGATCAAACCTACACAAACCCAGTTCCTTGACACTTCCTTCGGGATAACCGTATTTTTCGGCAACAAAATCCGTTTCACGCTTAGTACTGCAAACAAACATTTTCATCATTGTATTTTTATAATGCAGAAACGGCATATCATCTTTGATGATCCCGTGCTGCAAAAAAATTCTGGTGTTCTTGATTATCTGTTTTACTTCAAGGACATAACACACTGCTGCATTAGGCTTTCCGCCTTTCTGCGAGCTTATATTTTTACTTGCTGTAAGATATAATATCCAATGTCTGAGAGAGCCATAATTCACCGTTTTCCCCAAATATTTCACCTTCTGGTAATCGGGGGATTTTTTGCTGATGGCATAAACAGCATCCTGTTCGGGATAATTTTCACGTATATATTGAAACAGCCAATATCCATTATCTCTTGCTTCGTTTTTATTATCGCATATCACCCACAAATCTTTTCGGAAACGTTTATAAATCAATGCAACAGGCAATGCAATGATAAAAAGAAAGATATGTCCTATATCACCGATTTTCACCCTTTGAAGCTTTTGAAGAAGTGTTTCTTCCATTTGTTTCCTCCGAAATATTTTACAAAACGTCAGGCAGGCGTTTTTTAAGGCGATTGTAGTTATAGATGCCCAAGAGTATGATGACAGCGAATTCAATCAGGAAGATACCTGTCTCCCATAACGGATGTACAGGACCATCCTTAAAGCCCTCAAAAAACCATTTATCGCATATGAGTGCTTTTCGATAAGCATTACAAAAATAGGTCATAGGATTAAACAGCAGTATTGTCCTTACCACCTCGGAATCAAGCGTATAGGAGTTGTAGCATACACCGGAAAGCCAGAAAAGTCCGGACATAATGGTAGTGATAAAGCTTTCAAAATCTTTGCTGAAAGCACTCATCGGGGCAAGCGACCACGTTAAACAAAGATAAAACGCAAACATTACAGGCGCAAATATCAAAAGCTGCAAGTTATAAATACTTGGCATTATTCCTGCAATCATAAGATAAATATAACTTAATGAAAATAAAAATATATGCACATAAAATTTTGATATAGTTGTATATGTCATTATACAGGAAACCGGAAAGGAAATTTTGTTTACAAACTGTCTGTTTGAGCGAATACATTTGCTTCCCGATGAGATCACATCACTCATAAAGCACCACGGTAAAAATCCTGCCATCAGGAATATGAAATACGGTACTCCCATTTCCTGTCTGTTGGCACCGCCTCTTAATCCTACAGTAAAGGCAAACCAATATACAAAAAGCTGAAACAGCGGCTTCATTACTGCCCAACCGGGACCGATGATGGCACCTTTATAGGTTTTGATAAGGTCATCCTTTGCCAACATAAATGTCTGCTTTCCAAAGCCCTTATGCTCTCTTGGGATCGCAAGTATTCCATCAATAATTTTTGTAAATACACTCACCTTTTTGGTCTGCCGATTGATTGAACTGTCCATTCAATTACCTCCAAAATTGTTTTTTGAATTTTCTTTGACACACTTCTTTACTTCTTCTATTTTCCTTTGTGCCGAACCGTCAAGCCGTGATTTCCAAAACGGCATTTTTAACAGCCCTACAAGTGTTCCGATACCGTATGACAGGTGAAGTATCAAAAAGATAAACGGGAGCAATATTTGAGAAATATTTTTTTTTGACGGAATGATTGCCGTAATTGTCATCAGCAAATCTGCTGTTACATACAAAATACTCAGTGCGATCAAAGGAAGCGACAGCCACCACAGACTAAAAACACTGCCGCACACATACAACAAAATTCCAACAATAATGGCAAGAACAAAACAAAACGGTACAAAATGGAATATTGAAAGACACTGAGGACAAACACCTACGGTAAGTCCTATCCATTTTCCGTTGCCGTATTTTTGTCTGAGCATCGCGCCAAGAGTACCTCTTATATGCTGATAGGACACAATATTACTGCCCTGACAGATTTGATAACCTGCTTGTCTGATACGATAATGAAGCTCATTATCCTCTGTTCTTCCCAAATCCTCATTAAAGCCGCCGACCTTTTCAAAAACCTCTCTGCGGTAGGCACCGTGAAAGAGTGATGAAACATATTTTTTTTCTTCGGCATTTTTACGTCTGTAACCGGCAAAGGAGCTGCCAAACATCGAACTTTCCGCAAGAAAAAGCATTTCTTTAAACGGTGTCGGATCGTTGATTTTATTGGGTCTTGCGCCGCCGCAAACAGATTCACCGCTCTGAATCAGCTTTACATTCTGCTCTATAAAGTCATTCGGTATTTCTGCGTGCGCGTCAACACGAATGATAATATCACCAACCGCATTACTTATCGCCTTGTTCCAGCCAGATGCCTGACTTCGTTCCGGATTTTCAAGAACCTGAACATTGATATAATCATTTCTGTTATTTTCTGCAAAATCCAAAAGAATTTGTTTGGTATTATCCTCCGAACAGCCGTCAACCAAAATAATCTCTGTTTTATGGTGCGAATAGGTCTGATTTTTAACCATTGCTAAAAGTTCGCCTATTACATTTTCTTCATTATACGAAATGATACAAAGTGAAACCGTCATCAACTCATACAGTCCTATACTTTTTATTCTGTAATATTATAATTTTTTATTTTCTCTTTGTCAATCAATTAACGATATTTTCGCTATTATCGCAAATTTTCAGTTATAATTATAAAAATAGTTAGGAATTAAGCTGATTTCAGTATAGTGCTTGCTACAAACACAGTTGCCGATGAGTGTTCATATCGGTAACAACATATGATAGATTATGTATTCACTATTTTTAAATAAAGCTCTTGTGTGGTTTGGACAATAACAGTTGCTCCGTTTGCTGTAAGAAATTCAGTGTCACGAAATCCCCAGTTAACGGATATACAGTCCATTTCGGCATTTTGGGCAGTTTTGATGTCAACATCGGAATCACCAATATATACTGCATTTTCTTTTTCTACACCGAGTATGGAAAGTATTTCATTTACCGAATCCGGAGCAGGTTTACGGCGAACATTCTCCCTCTCTCCTACACAGGCGTCAAGCAAACCACTAAAATAGTCTTTGCACAAACTTTGAACCGCAAAATCTGCTTTATTTGACACCACTGCAATTTTAATGCCGCTGCTGCGGAGTTTTGTAAACAATTCTGTAATTCCGTCATATTCCTTTGTTGAATCGGCATAGTGAACTTTATAATATTCCTTGAAATCGGAAAATACTGTATTGATCAATTCTTCACTGCTGTTTTCAGGTACAGCACGCTGAATCAGCTTAAAGATTCCGTTGCCCACAAAGCGACGAACCTCGTCTATTGTTCTTTCGGAACAGTTTGATTTTCTTAGGGAATAATTTACACTGTCTGCAAGATCTTTAAGGGTATCGAGAATCGTTCCGTCAAGGTCAAAAATGGCAAGTTGATATTTCATTTTATAGTTCCTTTCATTTCTTGGTCAACAATATTATAATGGCAATCGATAGTTCCTTTTTCTAACAAAATTGGTACTACTAATTATTTATTATAGTACTGTATTTGTGCATTTGCAAACAATAATATAATAAATATAAATACAAAAAATCGGTCACGAAAATTACTTCCCGAAACCGATTTTTATATGAATGATTACTTTAATTTTTTTAGTGAAAAGGTTGTACCACATTCACAGCAGCCAACATGTGCATTCTCAAAGCCTGACAATATTTCAGCAGCATTACTTAATATTTTATTTGCGACATTGTTTTGGCAACTTGTACAGTGTATCTCTTTGCCAAGGAAAACAGCTTTGCTGCCGCTGACAGTAAATGCATCCGTTTTTGATAGGACAAGAATTTTTTCCGATTCGTTTTCATCGGTATCCTCTCCGTATTCATCAAAAAGAATCACTATTTCGTTTGCAGTTCTGCACATTGCGGACTTTTGTTTAAGTTCTATCATATCCGTAAGTGTCATATTACTTTTCCTTATTTTAATGCAAGTCCGTCTTTGAACGCATTACCGACCTTTTCTCCCACTACTCTGTAATAGTGACCAGGTGAATCATATACAAGAGGCTGAAGTTTATCAAGGTCAACCTTGCCTTCATCGTTGAGTATTGATTCATCAGCAATTGTATTTACTATCTCACCAACAATACGGATCTCACCAAGTTCCTCACGAATAGATACTGCTTTACATTCAAGTGTCAGCGGATATTCTGTGATGACGGGAGCATTAACATTATCGCTTTTGACTGTATGAAGTCCTGCTTTTTCAAGCTTATCCTTCTCTTTTTTACCGGAAACAAGTCCGACAAAATCGGAAGCAACAAGATTATTTTTATCAGCAATACTTACTGTAAATTCTTTCAATCTTTGAATGTTTTCGGTTGTGAGATGTGATGCCGAAAGATTAAGCGCGATATAACTGCCGCCGCACTGACCGCCCCAAGCCGCATTCATTGCATCTGCCGTACCGTCTTCATTATACGTTGCAATGATCAACACAGGAAGCGGAGTGATTACTGCTTTTGCACCAAGATTCTTCTTCATTGTTATATACAACTCCTTTTAACAAATATATGATACATATTTTATCAGAATCAGCCGAAATAATCAAGCAATTTTGCTAATATTTTACAAAACAGTGTGCGAAACAATATCTATTATGCAAAACGGTTAAGAGATTCATTATATTCAAATCCTGCGGAGGACAACTTTGCCTTGAGTGCGTTTTCGTCTATATCCTCGGCAGCACAAAGTTCTTTTAAATTCGGATAATGATCACGCAGTTTTGTATTGACATATGACATAAGAATAGACGGATCATTTGGTATTGACATAAATAATCACCTTTCTTTTACTGTTCAGAATGGATATGGGCATCCGATTTTATATCAGACGCCCATATTTATAGAAGGAAATTCTTGTAAGCAAGTATAGCTTAAAGCCGTATGAAATACGACTTTATTATTATAACACATAACAAATAAAATTTCAAACTTTTTCGAAGATTTTTTTAATATTTTTGCTATTTATTTTGAGGAGTCAAATATTGATCGTCAGTTTCATCAAAGTCATCAAGATATTTCGGTTTTTGGTTATCTTTATTATTTTCGGCTTTGTTTTGTTTGTTACTAAAAAATGAAAACATTTTACACCTCTGTTGGTTGTAACCTATCTTTTAAATATGTCATACAGTTTCGTATATTGTCGTTTTTAGTGCCTGTTTTACTCATTATCCTTAATATTTTTCTGCAAGTCTTTAACAATGTTTGCTCAAATTCCTTAATATTCGTTTCTTCTTTATACAGAATTTCTTCCATATTCCAATATTGTTTGATGAAAGTTAGCTGATAACAGTTACTATGCGTTGTTTTTCCTGTCATCTTATATGAACCATCCATAAAGTAAAATTCAAATTTACGCTCCTTTTGAGTTTTATCGAACGACATATATTCATTCAGCCAATTCCCTACTATGATTATCGGAAAATCACTCCAGTCACAAGCCGGAAAAGCATTGTCGCCTGTTTGTAAAAAAATTTCTGCTGTCACATTTCCGCCCGACCCTTTATGGGACGTGTTTTCATTAATGATAATTTCCATTTGATTTGTCTTCCTTGCTGTTTTTTAAATTCTCGGTCTTAAAAATATGATATCCTTCATAGTGGTAACTTGCGTCGATACCCTTTATATAAACCTCACGGTCATTGATTTTATCGGTTAATGCTTCTTTCAAAAGCACTTTGATTTCAATATCCTTAATCGGACTTCGTTCCATTGCAAGAAGATAATCTTCTTTGTTAACACGACTCCAATCTATCACCTGCTGCAACTCTTTTTTTAAAATCGCATCAAGCCAAATTCTGGTACTTCTTCCATTACCCTCTCTGAACGGATGTGCAACATTCATTTCAACATACTTTTCTATGATTTCGTCAAAGGTGGACTGAGGCATTTTTTCGATATTCACAAGTGCCGCTTCCAGATACATAACAGAAGCAAAACGAAAATTTCCCTTTGCTATGTTAACTGTTCTTATTTTTCCGGCAAATTCATAAATTTCATCAAACAAATGTTGATGTATTGCAGATAATCCTTTCCACGTTCCTACTTCAAAGGTATCTAACAAACCTGTTTCAAATAATTCAAGCGCTTTTCTTTTGCTGATTTTTTCTTCTGCTCTGGCAAGCTCCGATGAATCGGAAATTCCTAATTTATTTTCTAAAGCCATTATTTTTTCTCCATATCACAATCATTTTATATCATCATTGTATCACACATTGTAAAGTGTGTACAGAATAAAATGATATAAAAACAAATGCCGACCCTTATAGAGCCGACATTTGTAAAACTTGTCTTTTGTTTTAAAAGGCCGATGAACTCTTTATCAGTCAGGGAAATATCTTTTAAGAAGTCCCTTGAAGCCTGCTCCGTGACGCGCTTCGTCCTTTGCCATTTCGTGAACTGTATCGTGAATTGCATCAAGATTCTGAGCTTTGGCTTTCTTTGCAAGTTCAAACTTGCCTGCACAAGCACCGGCTTCTGCATCTGCACGCATCTGGAGATTCTTCTTAGTACTGTCTGTGAGAACCTCTCCAAGAAGCTCTGCAAATTTTGCTGCGTGTTCTGCTTCTTCAAATGCATACTTTGTAAATGCGGCAGCTATTTCGGGATAACCCTCTCTGTCGGCAACTCTTGCCATTGCAAGATACATACCTACCTCACAGCATTCACCGTTGAAGTTTGATACCAGACCGTCATAAATTTCTTTATCAACACCCTGAGCAACGCCTACTTCGTGAACTGTTGCGTAAGAAGCATCAGCATTGGATTCCTTAAACTTCTCTTTTGGCGCCTTACACTGTGGGCACTGGTCGGGAGCTTCGTTTCCTTCGTAAACATAACCGCATACTGAACAGACAAATTTTTTCATTGGTGTGATCCTCCGTTTTTTCTTTATAAATAATATATATCAAATATCCTACGATATTGACATTCAGTCTTTGACATTTTCACATTCCCGGCATACTCCGTAAAACATAATGCTGTGGTTTTCAATTTTTACTTTACATTCTCTTTCAACATATTCGTAAATATTACTGTCAACAAAATTCTTCCCTTTTGGAACATCTATAATTTTAAAGCACTTTGAACAGACAAAATGTGAGTGTTTTGACATATCAGTATCAAAACGCTCCTGACCGTTTACCACGCCGACAGACTTTGCAAGTCCCATTTCGCGAAAAACGGAAATGTTTCGATAAACTGTACCAAGACTTAAATCAGGTATTTTAGGTTTCAGCTGCTCATAAACCCATTCCGCTGTGGGGTGAGTTTTCGTTGAAGCAAGTGTCTGATAAATAGCTTCACGCTTTGCGCTGAAATTGCGTTTTGCCTGCACTTTTTTCATCTCCTCAAAACGATAACTATTCTTAATTGTTATTAAATATATCATAATTTTTTTCGTTTGTAAAGATGATTTTTAAAATTTTTTGTCTATTTTGCAAATTTTCCACGAGTTTAATTTATCTAACATATGCAGAATTTACATATCCCCTTTGACCTTCATAATATGTGAGGTACCAATCTCCGTCCTGTCCGATAATCGGAATTCTGGTTCCTTTGGGAATTTTTCCTACTATTTCTCCTGAAAGAGAAGGTTCGGAGCGCAAATTCAATGCGGTTCGTTCTGTTGCTACCGTTGCGATCCGTGTGCCTTCGGGAATACGCTCCTCTATTCCGAGAAAATCTGTGATGGAGGTTGCAAGATTTTCGGCTATTCCTCCTATATTGTCACGTATCCATTGTGCATCCTGCGGATTATCGTGATAAGCCAGTTCAATCAAAATGGTCGGCGCTTTGGTTTTTACAATTTCGGCAAGAGTGGTGGTGGCCACCGTCTTTACTTTTGACGGGTCAGGATAAATCAGTTTCAGATTGTTGGCAAATATTTCCGCTGCTCTCTTTCCCTCAGTGCTTGACGGATAATAATAAACCTGTGAGCCTCTTACCGTACCTGCGCTGCTCGGTGGTGCGGCGTTTGAGTGCAGCGCCAGATGTAAGGCATAATTGCCGCTGTTTGACATACGAATGGAATTTGATACGGTTTTAGATGGGTCATTACGGCTGTACTCGATTCCACTCGCTTCAAGATACGGAATCAAGGCATCGGTGATGATATTCATATAATATTCTTCGTTTCCGCCGTCAACGTATGGATTGTATTCCTGAGTCGACGGACTTAAAAAAACTCTTGGCATAATATCCCTCCGAGATCAATTTTTGGTAGAACCTATATCTACTGTATTCTCAAAGAACTCTTTTGATGACATATTATTGGGACGTAAAAATCTGTGAATGGTGTAAAGGTCATCCTTACTGTTAAGGAGATTCAGCTTTTCTTCACAGTCAAGAGCTGCTTTATATCCCAGTTTTTTGATGATATTCAATGAAGTTTCACTTTTAGCACCAAACGGATAAACAAAGGCTTGGGGTTTCACACCAATATTCTGATACATTTTATTGCTTAATGTTGTTAAATCTTCGGTAAGAATTTTTTCGTATTCATCTGACAGTTCTCCCGGCTTTGCAGCAGCTCCCTTTCTGCCCTTGTCAAGATGATGAAGATTATACGTGTGATTTTGCAGTTCCACATAACCGGAATTGACCATTTCTTTTAACTCTGTCCAACTACACTGCGAATAAATAGAACTTTTGTCTTTCTCTGTCATTGCACTGTCTGCAGTAATTCCGATGGGCGAAATCACCGCTTTTGATCCATATTTTTTTAAAAGCGGATAAGCATACGTATAATTATTGTAATAACCGTCATCAAAGGTAAGCAATACAGGATTTTCAGGTAACTCTTTACCGTTTTCAAAATAATCGATCAATTCGCTGATCCATATTGTATGATATCCGTTATCCTTTAAATATTTTAGATCCTGTTCAAAATATTCCGGGTCAATCATATATTCATTTTGATATGTTTTTTCTTTTACAAGACCGTGATACATTATAACTGCAAGTTTGACCGAATGAACCGATGCCTGTGCAGGAGTGGTTTGTGTTATAGTGATAAATGAAGTGATAATGATAGTTGAAAATACCAATAAATAACAAAAGATTCGTTTAAGTTGAATGCATACAAACATTAACAAACACCACCAACAAAAATTAACAAATGTAACAAACTGTCAAAAAATTACAAATTACTATTGATAACACGGAAAACTTATAGTATAATATGACATATTGGATAGTTTAGCTATTCGTTTAATCTATTATAAGGAGAGCGTTTGACTTCATTCGCACATAAAATATGAGTAGAAATAAAATACTTAACTTCTTTATCGGTACTCCCGCATACAATGAGGACAAGGATTATTCCGACTATGCATCGCTTACAGGACCGCTGAATATGTTTTTCTCAATGTGTTTGCTTCTGCATACGTGTTATCTTGTGGTTTTTTCCTTGTTTAATATAAAAATGCTTCAGCTTTTCGACGGTACCAGTGTGATACTATATGCCACATTTGTCATACTGCTGAAATATTTTAAAGGCTCATGGCTTCCGTGTACACTTCTTACAGTTTTTGAGTTGTTTTTGCATCAAATATGCAGTATTGCATTCTTCGGACTTTCTTCGGGATTCCAGTACCTTATGATACCGCTGATATTTATGACGGTGTTTATTCGCAAGGATGGAAAATTCATTAGGGCTCTGCGCAGTGCAATTATTTTTCTTGCATCAATAGCATTTATATTTATGATCATCTACTTTAATGACTACAGACCGCAATATCATCTTCCCTACGAAGCAAGTACATTTCTTTTGATTGTTAACTGCTCAATGAGTTTTTTGATTACAGCCATTTATACAAGCCGTGTTTTCTATTCCGTTGACGAAAAGCGCAGTCGGCTTGATGAAAGTGTTACCGAAAAGGATAATGCCATCGAAAATATGCAGAACAAAATCATTATCGGTTTTGCGAATATCATAGAAGCGCGTGACGGCAACACCGGAAAACACGTAAAGCGTACCAGCGAATATGTGGAAGCTCTTGTCAAGGAGCTGAAACGGAATGGTGATTTTGACGATATTCTGACGGAACAGTATATGCACGATACAATGCTTTCCGCACCGCTTCACGATATTGGAAAAATTACGATTCCCGATGCGATTCTGCAAAAGCCCGGACGTCTGACGCAAAAGGAATTTGAAACAATCAAAAACCATACTGTAAACGGAAAGAAGATCATTGAGGAATCAATGGCAGATATTGAGGACAGCGAATTTCTCAAGGTCGCAAAATCCGTTGCGCTGTATCATCACGAATGTTGGGACGGTTCCGGTTATCCTTACGGTGTCGAAGGGGAGGAAATTCCGCTTTGTGCAAGAATTATGACCATTGCGGATTATTTTGATGCACTTGTTGCAAAAAGAGCATATAAAGACGCTCTGCCGACTTCTGTTGTATTTGAAAACATCAAAGAACAGCGCGGTAAAAAATTCGATCCTACTGTAACAGACGCATTTTTGCGAATCCGTGAACAAATTGATGAAATCGCAAAAGCAAATGCGGATTAATACGCTCCTTTTCAAATTGATCAATCACATAAAAAGAAATTCTCCTGTTTTTAACAAAAACAGGAGAATTTCTTTTTAAGAAGGAAAAATTATGAAAAAGAGTGATGTAATCTTGATAAGGGCGGGATCAGAAATCAAAATCATTGTAATTGCCGCCGAAGCTGCCGTAATTGCCTCCGTTGGTATTAAAGTTATTGCTGTTGCTAGTTTCGGTTTCGCTTGAAGCTTCTCCCAGCGTTATAGAAACTGTCTGCTCCTGACCGTCACGGCTGACTGTTACAGTTGCTTCATCGCCTGCCTTTAATTTCAAAAGAGCGGTTTTTAAGTTTGCCATACTTGAAATTTCAGTATCGTTAAGCTTTGTTATACGGTCGCCTACTTTCAGACCTGCCTTTTCGGCAGCACCGCCATTGTTCAAAGAATAGATATATACACCCTGTTCTGTTACGTTAAACTGTGCCGCCTTTGCTTCGCTGTTAACATCAACTGCCGTTATGTCAAGCGAGGCTCTGCCCGTAACTTTGCCGTTTGTTTTCAAATCTCCGAGAATGTTCTTGATGTTGTTGACCGGAATGACAAATCCAAGACCTTCAACTGCTGTTCCTGATGATGTGCTTGCGGATTTAGCCACAACAAGACCAATAAGGTTTCCATTGGCATCAAACAGACCGCCGCCCGAATTGCCAGGATTAATTGCTGCATCTGTTTGGAGAAGTTCCATCGTTGTGCCGTCTATTTCAACTTCACGGTTTAATGCACTGATAATGCCGTTTGTTACCGTACCACCAAGCTCACCTAAAGGATTGCCTATTGCAATGGCAGTTTGACCTACCTTTAACTGGTCAGAATCGCCAAAGGTCGCAACTGTAAGACCCGAAGCCTCTATTTTAATAAGAGCAACATCAAGTGTTGCATCTGTGCCGATAAGCTTTGCATCATAGGATTTACCATCTGTCGTTTTTACAGTAATTGTATTGGCATCTTCAATAACGTGATTGTTTGTGATAATATAGCCGTCTTCGGAAATGATGACACCGCTTCCTGCTCCCTGGGATACATACTGACCATAGAATGAATCGTATGCTCTGCTCTCGGTTGTAATTTCAACGACAGAATCCTTTACCTTTGAAACCACTTCTTCAATTGTTGTGGGTGTAGAACTGCTATTATTTGACTGAACAATATTGAGTCCCGAATCGTCGCCCTTTGAGGTAGTTGCCGAGGTTACTTTTGAATCCGAATTCGTAACCTTCGACGCTGCTGTTTCCACACTTGTGGTATGATTTGTAAGATAGGAGCCGAGAACTCCTCCGCCTACTCCCAAACAAAGGGAAAGCGCAAGTGTTGCTGCGATAACAGCGGCAGTTTTTCCTTTGCCGGATTTTTTCTTTTTGGAAGAAGATTTTGCCGAATAGTTCTGTGGAACATTAAACTGTGCTTTATACTTTTCATAGTTCGAGCTCTGCTGCGAAGGTTCGGAAGCTGCTTTTACATATATCGGCTTGTTGGATGAGCTGATATCCTCATATTGGTTATACTGAACCTGCTGTGTTTCAGAAAACTGCGGCTGAACGAATCCTGTATCCTGTACGGGCTCTGAAACCGATTCCGAAATCGGCTCAATTGTTGGTTCGCTGTCTGAAAAAACCGGCTGCTGTGTCGGTTCATTTGCGTTTGTATAATCGTTATTCATTGTGTTAAATTCTCTTTCATTCATAGTAATGACCTCCGTTTATTTATTTCAATTTGTTTTTGTTTTATTTGATGATGTTATTATAACTCTTTATTTCCGAAAAAGTGATAATAAATTTAATATTTTATTAAAACAATTTATTAACCAAAGCTTAAAAAAATTAAAGACTGAAAAAGCAAAAGTACCAATATTATGCTATAAATCACTTAAAACAGCTTAAAATTCGGCAGTTAAGAGCGTTTTTGTTTTATTGAATTTTTTTAAGTTTGGGTTAATGTTCAAATTTGTTCATTTTTATGTTCGCCCCTCCGGGAAGAAGGACGAACATTTATGTTAATGATTCTTTTTTGTTTGATATATATTTAATGCATTATCAAGAATAATATGCGCGGCTTCATCCTTGCTCATCAGTGCAAGAGAGCGATTCTCCTCGGCTGTTATAATGGTAATTTTATTGGTGTCCGTACCAAAACCTGAACCGCTTTCACGTATGCTGTTGGCAGCTATCAGGTCACAGTTTTTGGAAATCAACTTCTTTTGGGAATTCTCCATAAGATGCTGTGTTTCCATTGAAAAGCCGCATATGACCTGATTTTCCCTTTTATGCAAACCTGCATAGGCAAGAATATCTTTTGTACGCTTAAAAGAAATCGTCATATTATCGCCGCTCTTTTTGATTTTCTCGCTGCTGACGGTTTCGGGAGTATAATCCGCAACCGCTGCCGACATAATCAAAATATCACATTCATTTAAATGTTCGGAAACAGCATTAAACATTTCCTCGGCTGAGCGTACATTGACAGTATTGACATAATTGGGCGCTTTCACAGATACTAGACCGCTGACAAGTGTTACCTTTGCACCGCGCTGTGAAGCTGCACGAGCAATGGCATAACCCATTTTGCCTGTTGAATGATTTGTCACAAAACGAACAGGGTCGATCGCTTCCGCAGTAGCTCCTGCTGTCACCAAAACATTAAGATTCTCCATATCCTTTTTGTGTGCAATTTCGTGAAGAACACTTTCTATCAGTACATCAACATCGGGAAGTTTGCCAATACCTACATCGTCACAAGCCAGTCTGCCAACAGCCGGTTCCACGATCACAAATCCGTGCCTGCGGAGTTTTTCCAGATTTTCCTGTACGATGGAATTTTGATACATATATCGATTCATTGCAGGAGCAACAATAATTTTACACGTTGCCGCAAGAAGCATTGTTGAAAGCATATCATCTGCGATTCCATTTGCTGCCTTGCCGATGATATTTGCCGATGCAGGTGCAATGATCAATACATCCGCCTTTTGTGACAAGGAAACGTGAGTGACATTAAACTGGAAATTTCTGTCAAACGTATCAACAAGGCATTTATTACCCGTCAAGGTTTCAAATGTAATTGGATTGATAAAATTCTGTGCGTTCTTTGTCATTACAACGTGAACATCACAGTGCAGCTTCACAAGGTCGCTGACAAGCTGTGCGGATTTATATGCCGCTATTCCGCCGGTCACTCCGACAACAACTGTTTTTCCTTTGAGCATATTACATATCCTCCAAGAGTCCGTGCTTTTCATAGTGTGTCACACGCTGAGGTCTATTATTTTCGTCAACAAACACTACGGTCGGAGCGTTTGTCTTGATTTCTTCCTCGTTCATTTGTGCATATGACATTATGATGATCTTATCTCCCGTTTGCGCCATTCGTGCCGCTGCACCGTTAAGACATATCATTCCGCTGCCGCGCTCGCCGGCGATAACATAGGTGACAAAGCGGCTGCCGTTATCAATATCAACAATTTGAACTTGCTCGTATTCATAGATTCCCGAAAGCTCCATCAGTTCCTCATCAATCGTTATCGAACCGACATAATTCAACTCTGCCTGCTTGACAACAGCACGATGAATTTTGCTTTTCAGCATTGTTCTCAACATTGCTTTTCCCCCTGTTTTATACAGTAACGATAAAATTATCAATCAATCTGGTACTTCCTATATAGACTGCGATTGCCACAAGAACCGTTCCTTTGAGCGTATCGATCTTTTCAATTGTATCAAAGTCAACAGCTTCTGCATAGTCGATTTTGGCGAGCGGTTCCGTTTCAATATTTTTTCTCATTGCATCACAAAGAACTTTGGCATTTCGTTCACCGTTCTCAACAAGCTGTTTGCCCATCAATATGGTTTTACTTAAAATCAGAGCCGCACGGCGTTCTTCTTCGTTTAGATATTTATTGCGTGAACTTTTGGCAAGTCCGTCTTTTTCCCTGATAATAGGACAGCCTATAATTTCAATCGGCATATTTAAATCTTTTACCATTCTTTTGATAATGGAAAGCTGCTGTGCGTCCTTTTGACCGAAATAAGCTCTGTCAGGCTGTGCAATATTAAAAAGTTTATTGACAACCGTACAAACACCTCTGAAATGTATCGGACGGCTCTTTCCGCAAAGTTCCTTAGTAGGCCCTGTCATATCAACAAATGAACAAAATCCGTCGGGATACATTTCGGCAGGTTGAGGGTGTATAATAAGGTCGACTCCGTTTTCCTCACAAAGTTTTGTGTCAGCTTCCAAATCTCTCGGATATTTGTCCAAATCTTCGTTCGGAGAAAACTGCATAGGATTGACAAAGATACTGACAACAACCTTATCATTCTGCTCCCTTGCCTTCTTGACAAGGCTCATATGTCCCTCGTGGAGATAACCCATTGTAGGCACAAAACCGACAGTGAAGCCCTCCTTTTTCCATTCGTTAATGATTTTTCTGGCTTCACAAACCTTTGTTACCGTTTTTAACATAATTATATCAAATCCTTTCGACTGTATGTGTTTCTGAGATGGTCAATAATACTGCTGTCTATTTGATACCCATGCTTTTCTTCCGGATAAGCTCCGTTTTTTACCTCTGTATCATAAGCCTTGAATGCATTTGTCATAATTTCACCGACATTGGCAAACTGTTTTACGAACTTTGGTACATAATCGTTAAACATTCCAAGCATATCCTGATTGACGAGAACCTGACCGTCACAGTCATTTCCGGCGCCGATTCCTATTGTAGGAATTGCCAAAAGCTCAGTCACTAACTTTGCCAGTTCACTCGGCACACATTCAAGAACTACACTGAACGCACCTGCCTGCTGTACTGCAAGAGCGTCCTCAATAAGCTGTTTTGCTGCCTGTTCGGTTTTTCCCTGCACCTTATAGCCGCCGAATACATTTACCGACTGCGGCGTTAATCCAAGGTGAGCCATTACGGGTATTCCGGAATCCACGATTGCTTTTATCTGAGGGCAAACACTTTTTCCTCCTTCAAGCTTGACGGCTCCTGCTCTGCCTTCTTTCATCAGTCTTCCTGCATTTACAACAGCATCATATACAGAAGCCTGATATGACATAAAAGGCATGTCAACAACAACAAGGCTGTCACTGGAACCTCTGGAAACCGCTTTGCTATGGTGAATCATATCTTCCATTGTAACAGACACGGTATCTTCATAACCGAGAATGACGTTTCCCAGTGAATCTCCCACCAATATGGAGTTGATTCCTGCTGAAGAAATCAGCTTTGCCGTTGAGTAATCATATGCGGTCAGCATTGTCAGCTTTTTGCCGTTTTGCTTTGCTGCAAGAAAGGTCGATACAGTATTTTTCATTGTCAATACTCCCCTATTCAAAATTTTGATGACATTTCGTCGAAGGGTCTTGAAAAAAATGACCATATTTCATCTCGAAATACGGTATTCGTTCATACTGCAAAATTTTTATTATGCGTTGATCTCAGACATTTACGAAAGTCCTGTTAAATATACAGGCTTTACTGACTGACACGGCACAACAAATATATTATACGGTACGGTTTCTTTCAAATACCATCCGTGTTTTAATATAACATACTTTCACCCAAATGTAAACACTGTTACAACTGAAATTTACTTCATAACTCTGTTCTGCACAGATTGACATTTCCATACATAGAATGATAAAATAATGATACGGATTTTGAAAAAACAATTACTGATATAATGGTTGAAGGAGAAAATGATAACTATACAATCAATGTGTATTCGGAAAACGGCAATACATTGGTTTGTAACATACAAACCAATGAAAGACTTGACGAACTGGATTATATTTACAACAGCTTTGCCGACCAATTAAATTCAGTGATAGAGAATGATACCGTCAGCATAATGGTCATATGTAAAGACACTGATGGAAAAGTTATCGCTGAAAAGAATACTTTGGCAGCTAAAAGGCAAAAATAAACGGAGGAAATAACAATGCCTACTAATTTTCATACACATACATACCGCTGTCTTCACGCTTTGGGTACAGAAGAGGAATATGTTCTCGAGGCAATTGAGCAGGGGGTAACAACATTAGGTTTTTCCGACCACGCCCCTTTCCCCGATCACGATTTCGGGCTTCGTATGAGCTACAAAGAGCTTGACGATTATATCAATGCCGTTGAGCAGTCCCAACAAAAACATAAGGACAAAATTGAAATTTTCAAGGGACTTGAAATAGAGTATTTCCCAAAATACATCAACTATTACCGTGAACTTCTTGAAAAAAGAGAATTGGATTATCTTGCACTCGGTGAGCATATGTACATAACGCCAAAGGGACATATTCATAATATATTTTTTGCCGAATCAACGGCGGATTATATTGAATATGCGGCGGCGGTATGTGAAGCAATCGAAACGGGTCTGTTTCAGTTTATTGCACACCCCGATGTGATGTTCAGCAATAATTATGATTGGGATGAAAACTGTGACAGGGCAACCGAAATGATCATTGACTGCGCCGAAAAGAATGATATGATCCTTGAATATAATGCAAACGGCATCAGAAAAAATCTGCAAGCCTTTAACGATGGCATACGCTACCCCTATCCGCACGAAAAATTCTGGCAGGCAGTCAGCAAAACAAATATAAGGGTCATTGTCGGTTCGGACTGTCATTCTCCCCAACAGGTATATGATGAATATATGAGAAAAGCCGAACAGATGTCACATAGACTTAAACTGAATGTAATTGAAAATATTTTTGATGGGAAGAAGCTATGAAAACAAACAATCTATTATCACACTTAATAACCTTTACTTTGACCGCTTCTATGCTGTTTTCGATCACCGCCTGCCATAACAGCGGCAATGCAAAAAAACAAAAATCCGAAAACGAAAGTTCTGTATCGGCTTCCAATACAGCTTTGTCCGGTAACGGTGAAGCGTCCGAACAAAGCTCAGACAGTTCACTGATTTCTTCCAAAGAAACGAAAAATCAGCTTATCAATGATAACGGTATATTTTCGGCAAACTATGAAAAAGCCTATGAACGTACAATGCAGATGACATTGGATGAAAAAATAGGTCAGATGTTTTATGCAAGATGTCCTGACGGTGATGCAGCAGAAATCGCCAAAAAATATCATTTGGGCGGTTATGTTCTCTTTGGTAAGGATTTTGAGGACAAAACAAAGGATGAAGTAAAAGAAACATTGCAGTCCTACATTACGTCACAGGCCATTCCGATGACGCTTTCCGTTGATGAGGAAGGCGGCACCGTGACACGAATCAGCGCAAAGGAATCATTAAGCAGCCACGAATTCCAATCCGCCAGAGAGCTCTATGCGGAGGGTGGATTGGAACGGATACAGTCCGACGCAGAAGAAAAAGCAAAACTTTTAAAAGAGCTTTATATTGACACCAATCTTGCCCCTGTATGTGACATTTCATTAGACGAAAATGATTTTATGTATGACCGTTCCATAGGACTGGATGCAGACAAAACCAGCGACTTTGTTAAGACAGTGACAGAAACAAGTCAAAAAAATGGTGTGTCGGTCACGCTGAAACATTTTCCCGGCTACGGAAATAATGTTGATACTCACACCGGGATCGCCATTGATGACAGAAGCTATGAAAACTTTGAGCAAAACGATTTTAAACCATTCGAGGCAGGAATTGAGTCGGGGGCACATCTCGTTCTTGTAAGCCACAATATCGTCAATTGTATGGATGACAAAATGCCTGCTTCCATCTCTCCGAAAGTACACGAAATTTTAAGAAACCAGCTTCATTTTACGGGAATTATTATAACAGATGACTTGGCTATGGACGCAATATCAGAATATACAGGCAGCTACTCCCCTGCTGTCGCCGCTGTCCTTGCCGGAAATGATATGATTTTGATTGATGATATAGAATCGTCTTTCAACGAAATCAAAGCGGCTGTCAATGACGGAACAATTGACGAAAATGTTATTAATACCGCAGTAATGCGTATTCTTGCTTGGAAATATACAACAGGCATTATGAAATAATTGCTTATAAAAATCACCATTATCAAAAATACTTTGACAATGGTGATTTTTAATTTAATCTTCATTAATTAACAGATTTTCAATCGAGTCTGCATAGGTACTTGGCGGATTTGCTCCACCGATTCGTTCGGCAATTTTGCCGTTTTTAAATATGATAACCGTTGGCGTGGTGTCTATATGAAAACGTGCGGCAACGTCAGGCGACTGCTCAACGTCAAGCGCAAGCACACGAATACTGTCATAATATTCATCCGCGATCTCTTCAAGAATCGGCTCCAGTCCTCTGCTGTGTACACACCATTCCGCATAAAATTCGACAAGAACGATTCCGCTTTCTGTTCTTTCATCAAAATCGTATGAATCTACACGTATTATATCATTATTCATTGTTTTTCACTCCGTATTTTAATTTTTTACGCCCTTTATAACGGCAATTTTCGCATTTTTTTAATGTTATCATTTTTATTACAGAAAACAAACGGTTACCTGCGGCTGATAGATTCATCAACCTTTGTTCTGAGGGAGACAGCAATATTTCCGACAAACGGAAGAATTGTTTGCTGAAATTTCAGTGCTGACCTAATACCGAGAACAACCAAAAAAAGATAGGCAACCGTCAAAGCAAGGTATATGAGAAAGCATAATATTATCTGAAGCGGAGGAATAAAGGAAAGAAGAAAGGATAATAAGGCATTCATCATATACAGCAAGGCAAAAATACAAAAGAGAACGCCGCCCTGATATTTGTGAAAACGCAAATCGGGGTTGTTTCGTTCAACGGCAAAGTGTCCGATTACAAAAAATACAGCAATATATGAAATCGCTGAAAGAAAACGTATATTTTGATTATTTTCGTTCATACATTGATCTCCCCTTGTTCAACAGTTACATATTATTTTATAATATAAATCGGATAAATGCAAGTATGATACCGAAAATAACATATATACGTCATAAAGCATTATTGGGGTTCATATAAATGTTGTGAAAAGCACAGGAGGCTTTGCCTCACCAAGAAAGGAATGAAAGCAAAATGACAGGATATTATCCTGAAGGCAGACTTATCAACACGGTGGAGAATCTTTCCGCAATGCAGTCGCTGTCACAACTGACGGAAGCATATCACGACGGAAAAATACTCGAAGCCAGAGCAATTGTTTGCGATTCGGGTCACAATCTGATTGTTGACCTTGGATGCATAAAAGGAATCATTCCACGCGAGGAGGGCGCCATAGGAATACGGGAAGGCACTGTAAGAGATATTGCGGTCATCTCCAGAGTGAACCGACCTGTATGCTTCGTTATCACCGAATTCAGAAAAAATGAATCGGGACGAACCGTCGCAATGCTTTCAAGACGGCTTGCGCAGGAAAGATGTATGCGTGAATATATTTCGGGACTTTTACCCGGAGATGTCATTGACGCAAGAGTGACACATCTGGACTCGTTCGGCGCATTCGCAGATATAGGCTGCGGTATTGTTTCGCTTTTACCGATCGATTCAATATCGGTATCAAGAATAGACCATCCCCGTGAACGTTTCTCTGTAGGAATGGAGATAAAAGCCATTGTCAAAACAATAGAAAACGGCAGAATCAGCCTGACTCATAAAGAACTTCTCGGAACGTGGGAAGAAAATGCCTGCCGCTTTGAAGTCGGAGAAACCGTTGCTGGCATTATTCGCTCCGTTGAGGAATATGGTGCGTTTGTAGAGCTTGCACCCAATCTGGCAGGTCTTGCTGAGATGAAGGACAATATCCGTGCAGGACAACAGGCAAGTGTATATATCAAAAATATCATTCCCAACAGAATGAAAATCAAACTGATCATTATAGATACCTTTGACTATGAATACCGTCCACAGCAGCCGGAATATTTCTTTGACGGTTCACATATGAACAGCTTCTACTATTCTCCGCCGACATCGGAAAAAATCATTGAAACTCATTTCGATTTATGCGGTGACATTGAAGAAATGCCCCTGCGTGCGATAGCAAGATAACAGATATTGACTGATAAACACAAAAAATCAGCTCCCGAAAAAGGAGCTGATTTTTTGTTGTGTATATAACAGAATGTTTTTTGTGATTCTATGATTCGCTCTTTGCTCTTTTCTTTCTTACAATAATGGCAATGGTAAAGGCAAGTGCAATCAAAATTGCCAGTCCGCCGATAAGACAGCCATAGAACAACGGCTTGTTTGCATAGAAAATAATCCAGTTATTCTGTGATACGGTAATTCCTGTAATGGTTTTGATGGTTTGGTTTGGTTTTCCGTCTGTGCCTACAGCGTTGTCACAACACTCAATAACTACTTGGCTGTCAAGTCCTTCCGGAACAGTGAAGGCTACTTTGATGTCCCTGCCGTTACTATCCAAATAATCATTAAGAGCATCTCCGGAATGGTCAAATCTGACACTGATATTTTTACCGGAAGAATCCAATATCGGATTGCCTGACGAATCAAGAACTGTAATTTTCAGACTCTTAATGCCGCTGTTATCCTTAACAATGGCTGTTACCTTTTGTTCGCCTACCTGATAGCGTCCTCCGTCCTCAATACCGCTAACGGTAATTGTCGGTTTGCTTTTATCAACTGTAAAGTTGATCGTTGAGGACTTTTTATCATTATATGAAGTCGAACCGGCTTTGTCGGTAGTATCAATTTTAATAGAATAGTCAGCTTCATTTTCAAACAGTGATTTGTCAATTGTGTATGTAACACTGCACCATTCCGTATCACTGTTTTTGATCTCTGCTGTGAAATCCTGACCCTCTTTCAGTTCTTTGTCATTGAGCTTTATACTGTATGACTCAATAGGTGTAACGTTGACCTCCTGAATCACAATATCCTCATTGACACTATATACAATACGATTCTCAATCAGTTTTTCGGTATTATTGTTAACAGAGAAAGTTGAACCGTTTCGGTTGATTGAAAATTCGGTTTTGTCATATGTCTTATTATCAGAAAGCTTCATTTTGTCGATACTGTTGCCCGCCAAGTCTTTGGAGGAGCAGGAAAGTGTATAAACAGCGTTATCCGTAAGATTGTCAATGACATACGAATAAGACGTATCGCTTTCTTTTTTGAGGTATTTGCTCAGGTCAATATTTTTCGTTTGCATTTCACCCGAATTATTTCTTACAAGAGCGGTAAGGGTTGCCTTAAAGGAATTTTTATCAAAATGCTCGTCAGTGGATTTAACAGTAAATCCGAATGTTTCACTGCTTGTTGCACTGTGATGTTTGATATTGCTTACTGTAAGCGTCGGAGAGGTCTTGTCAACAATGATCGTATTTGATTCATAATTGGTCATTTCGTTGCCGGAACGGTCAGTATAGCTGACGTTTATGATATACTCTCCCTCATCGGCAATAGAAAATGTGCCTGTATGTTGATTTCCGACACCATCTGTCCAATTGACGGAAGGATTAGTTGATGAGTCATTCTTTCTTGTAAGTACTACCTTTACATCTTCCGAATAGAAATTTGCTTCGGCAATCGATACCGCTGCATTCACCGTACCGCTGTAATAGGCGGTTCCGTTAACAGTTTTGACAGGTTCATTATAGCTTACTTCAACAGTCGGAGCGATATTGTCAACTACAACTCTTTTTGTATCGTTAAGATCGGTTTTGTTGTTTGAGGTATCATATGCTGTAAAGCTTATGGTACCGTTAAATTGCGTTGCTGCTGTCAAAGCTTCCTGCGGAATCTGGAAAGTTGCAGTATTTTCATAACTGTTTCTTTGTATGTTGTTACCGGAAAGTGCTTTGGTGATTGCCTTGGAGTCGATCTTGCTTAAACCACTTGTATCAAATTTACTGATTGGTGTGGTATCATCGGATGCCGATATTGTGACCGCTACAGGTGCTTTATAGAATCCGAATGTAATGGTTCCGATCACTTTGTCAATCACACTTTGACTGTATTTGATCTTCAAATCCTTTGGTGGTGTTTTGTCAACTGTAAACTTGTCATTGGAATAAGGTGCAGCACTGCGGTTGGCAAGATCTTTATAGGAAATACTGAAAGTGTAGTTTGCATCGGCAGAATAGGTTATCTTTGCCGTATAGGTATCTCCATTTTTCGTCCAACTGTTGCTGTTGTTCAGATGTGATTGATAATTATTTCCATCAACAACAGATTTACCTGTAACATCGACACCTTTTACCTCTGCAATCACTTCATTGGCACGGAAGTTATGCTCTGTGATAGTGATGGTTGCTGTCTGTACTTCATTGTAATACTTGTATCCGTTAACAGTATTGGATGGATTGTTTGGCGAGTAAGCAACATTGATTACCGGATCTGTATGATCTACTACAATTTCATTGGAAGTATAACCTGCCATTGAATTGGATGAACGGTCGGTATAGTTGATCCTGACAATATATTCGCCCTCATCCAATATGGAGAACGTTCCTGTATGCCTATCGTTTCCATCATTTTTCCAGTTTACGGAAGGAATCACAACGGCAGTATTTCCGTTATGGGTTCTTTCCAGTTCAATTCTGACATCTTCGGAGTAGAAATTCGCTTCGGTAATAGATACCGATGCATTGACATTTCCGCTGTAATACCAAACAGAACCGACTGTGTTTACGGGAGCATTATAGCTTATCTCTGCTCTTGGCGAAATGTTATCAACAACAATTCGTTTGTTATCGCTACGTTCGGTTTTGTTGTTGGAAGTATCGTATGCCGTGAATCTTATTGTTCCGTTGAACTGCGTTGCTTCTGTCAGAGCACTTTGCGGAATTTGGAAGGTTGCTGTATTTTTATAACCGCTTCGGCTGATTTTTGCACCGGAAAGACTCTGACGAATTGTATCATTTAGATTCAAGCCGCTTGTATCAAATTCATTGACAGGCGTTGTAGAATCATAAGCCGATACGGTAACGGTTACGGGAGCCTGATAGAATTTGAATGTGATAGTTTCAATAATTCTGTCAAGCACGCTTGGGCTGTAGCTGATTTCCAATTTTTCCGGAGGGGTTGTATCAACTGTAAACTTATCCTGCTGATATGTTCCGGCACTGCGATTGGCAAGATCTTTGTAGGAAATATCAAAGGTATAGTTAGCATCGGTTGAATAAGTGATAGTTGCAGTATAGGTATCTCCGTTTTTTGTCCATTTGCTTCTGTTCTTAAAGTAGGATGTGTAATAGGTTTCATCAATGACGGACTTATTCGCAACATCAACACCCGTTACCTTTACTTCAATATCGTCTGCACGGAAGTTGTGCTCGCTGACGGTTACGGTTGCTGTTTGTTCCTTATTATAATATTTTCTTTCTTTGACCGTTCTGATGACATTATTTGGTGAGTAGGAAACATTGATTTTCGGATTCGTTTTATCAATGATGATCTCATTGGAAGTATAGCTTACCATTTCATTGGTAGAACGATCTGTATAGCTTATGTTAGCAATATATTCGCCCTCATCCGATATGGAAAATGTTCCGATATAATTGTCTTTACCGTTGTTTGTCCACTTGACGGAAGCATTGATTTTGGAAGTTTTTTGGTTATATGTCCTTTCAAGTTCTACCTTTACATCTTCGGAATAGAAGTTTGCTTCGGTAATGGAAATTTTTGCAGTCGCAGTACCGCTGTAATACAGCTTGTAACCCAATTTTCTTGTTTTGTAATCATAGCCTGTGACATCTTTCAATGTTGATGCATTTACCACACGGTTTGCCGCACTGAGTTCTACATAATCAAGAATCGGAGCTACACTGTCAACAATAATGATATGATGATCATCGGACTTTACCTCGCTGCTGTTGCCTGATTTATCAATGGCAGTAAAGGAAATATTTCCTCGGTACTGATTGTCGTTCAGTGTAAACTTCACTGTTGCGGTTTTTCCGTCAGAGGAAAGATTACTGTTTGTTACTTTGATAGTATTCGATTGGCTTTTCAAATTTTGGGAGCTTGCACCGCTTTCTTTAGTATAAGTCCATTTGATATAGTCAATGCCTGAAGTACTATCGTTGGCAGTCAAAGTAACGGTAACACTTTTTTGATATGCATAATATCCAAAGGTAATACCATCTACAATTTTCTCCCAGAAATTAAGCTCTTTACTGTAAGAAACAGTCATTCCCTTTGTTGACGGAGCTGTTTTGTCGATCACAAATGCATTGGATTGGCAAGTATGTGCTTCATTCTTTGAAAGATCGTTGCAGTCAACAGTAAATTGATATTTCGCATCATCAGAGAAAGTGATGGTGGCGGTATGAATATCACCGTTATGCTCCCACAGCTTATCATTCTTTAAAGCGGATGTAAAATCGTCCGAAAGCTTAACTGTTTTTCTGGATACATCCGTTGCATTGACCTTGATCGTAACAAGATCGGGTCTGAAATTATGCTCGTCAATTTCGATGGTGAATTCTTTTTTAGTCGCAAAATATTCAATGTCGTCATATTTATTTTTAATATTATTCGTTGAATGTTTCACGGTAACAACAGGCGCTTTGGTATCGATCACAAATATCGGAGAAGTATAGTATGTTTCTCCCGACTCCGGATCGGTTTCTGCTTCTGCTGTGATCGTATCTGTTTTTTTACCGACCGTATCCTTGGTTTCTACGGTAATATGATCATTTACATTATCAATATGATCTTTGGCAGTCATTATGATCTGATATTTACCGTCTTTCTCTACTTTGAATGATGTTACAAAATGGTCATTGCTGTCGGTTTCTTGATTCCATTTCAGGTCGGAAATAACAGTATCTTCATCAGAATTTTCAAGATGATGTAATTTTAATGTTATATCATCGGGATAGAAGTTGACTTCCTCAACATTTACTGTTATCTCTGCGTCTTTCTTGTAGTAAAGAATATCATCTGCGGTTTGTTCCACATTTTCAAAGGTAACCGTACTTTCCGGTGCGATTTGATCGACAACAATAACGGTACCGTCGTCCTTTTTAGGATTGCTTTTGTTTCCTGCAATATCCGTTGCGGTAAAGGAAAAACTGCCGCGGTAGTAATCGTCTTTCAAAGTAATGGATGCGGTTTTTCCGTCCTCGGAAATTTTTACGGTACCACTCATATTCTCAGCGTTTCTGTCACTGATATAAGCGTCTTCATCCTTGCTGTTATCTTGTCTTGTATATGTCCAATCAATATGATCGATACCCGAAAGATCATCCGCTGCTTCAAAGGTGACAGTGACACTTCCCTGATAGCCCCAATAGAATACAGTTCCGAGGATATTTTCCCAGAATGTGGTTGCTTTACTGTATCTGATAGACATATTTTGATCGGATGGCGCTATATTGTCAATCACAATTGTTTCATTAACGGTCGATTCGTCAGACTGCTGACCGCCAATATCCTGAGAAGAAAGCTGAATACGGTATTCCTGACCTGCTACAAGCTCCTTTTTAGCAATATAATCATTGCTGTCGGGCTGACGAGTCCATTGAATATCCTTTTGAAGCTTATCATTAATGATTACGGCTGTTTCTTCTTCGCTGTGACTGAAATTGGGTTCTGTAACCTTGAACTGAACTTCTACGGAATCATTGTTGAAATACTTGGCACCGTTGCTTTTATTCTCGTTTGAAGGTTCTGCATTAAAGGTAATTTCCGTTTTCGGAGCGGTTTTGTCAACGATAATAGTTTTATCAAATTCCTTTTCCGATTCAAGACCTGCGGCATTTTTAGCGGTAAAGCCGATTTTTCCTTTGAATTCCGCAGGAATCGTGAATTCGGCTTCATAATAACCATCGCCGATATTTTTAATATCCTTCTCGGTAATGGTGTCTCCGCCGGATGTACTGCCATATATACCATTTGCAGATTCATCAGCTTGATAATAATATCTGAATTCAATGATTTCCGCGATATTGTCGTGAGCCTTGACCGTCACTTTGATCTCATTTTCCGATGAACCGAAAAGTCCGAAGAAAATACGATCTCCTATCTCCTGCAAAAATGATTTTGAAGTTTCGGAATAATTGATTTCAAGCTCTGTCGGAACGGTATAGTCAATATTGATGTTGCTTGCCGTTATCTCCGAAATTGCCTTCGTTTCATTGTTTCTGAGATAAAATACAACATCCTGATTTTTGTTTGCTGTTGTATATTTGTACTCTGTTTTCTTCCAATTATTCTCTGCAAAAGAATTATTTGCACTGATACTGTAGCCGTCATTTGCTGTAAAGGTAACACCGTTTGCAGTGTTATACCACTGATCGTACTGTGTTTCGGTTACGGTGTATTCTTCTTCTTTGGCATATGAAATATTGATAATATAGGAAATACTGATTGATGCATATTTATCAGTTTCGGCAAGTGTTGCCGTTACCTCAAAACTGCCGATCGGTTCTTTGTTGTTTAACTGAACATTGCCGTTGCTGCTGTTAATATGATGAACAGGACTGTTGCTGAGGTTGGCAACGGTGTAGGTGATCTCCGGTTTTTCGTCCTTTTTCATTTTTGTGGAAAGTGTCGGCTTTTGTGTTGCTATGACATTCTTTCCGTAGTAAATATTTTCTTCGGATAATTCATATTGAAAATCCGGAATGCCCTTTTCAACAATCAGTCGATAGGTTCTGATACTGTTGGTATAGTTATTGCTTTCTTTCGCTGTTTTGATTGCTCTGACCGTTATGGTACCTGCTTTATTGATAGTAAGGGTACCTGTTTTGCTGTTGATGGAAGCAAGGTCTGAGCCTGCGGTAATTTCATATGTTACGGTACCGTCTATTCCGCTGTTGTCAATCAGATGATTGGTATATGTAAGCGTTGACGTTTCACTGCTGAAAGTAACGGTATCCTGAGCTTTCTCTTTTGTATTCTCAAAATAAATATTTTCGTGCTGATCGGTATCTTGATTTGCTTTTAATATATTCAGCTCATAGTCCACCGTATCGGCAGAAAAATTGTCACTGTCTTCGATGGCAGCGGAAATTGTAACTTTACCTGCTTCATTGATCTTTACCAAACCGGTTTCCCGATCTACCTCAACAATATTTCTGTCGGTAACGGGATTACCGGAAGAATCGGTTTGTTCGCTGACAGAATATCTGATTTTTGACAGAATTTCTTTTTTCTCTTTTGCTGTCAGGTTGTCATCATTTGTTTTTACACTTTGGGTATATTGATTATCGTCAGCGCCGTATCTTACCTGTACATTTGATTTCTTAAATGCGATCTTTGTCGGCTGATGAACGATTTGCAATTCATATGAAGCCGCAATGCTTTGATATAACTTTGAATTTTCTTTAAATTTTTCTTCGTTGTAATATGCTGTCACCGTTACCGAACCGTATTTTTTAAAGGATATGATTTTTGTATCCTGATTCAGCTCGGCAATGGTTCCCTTTTTATCGCTCAAAGTATAGGTAATGAGATTTTTGTCGTAATTTCCGAAAATTTCTTGAATCTCTATTTCTCCATCAGTCATTTCTGCTGTTACTACTTCGGAATTGAATTTGAAGTTTGTGTCAACAACATTCAAGGTAAATGAGGTTTTTGCATCAAAATACTTTGATGCTCCTTTGATATTCGCTGTTACAATATATTTTCCGGGACCGAAATCCGAAAAATCAAGGGTATTGTCTTCATATACCGCAGATGTTTTGGCTCCGTTAAGTGTCACAGTATAAGTCACTTTACCGTCATTATCGGCGCTTTTTAACAGTTCGTTATTAAAGAAAGAATGATTGTCTTTGTCAATATATTCAACGGTTTCTTCGGAAATTTGAAAGCCAATATTCTCATCTGTGAGTTTTTCTTCCAACCGTATCGGCTCGGAAAGCTGATATATTTTATCTGCTGATTCATCCTTAGACGCAAATATGCCACTGACTGTCTTTGTCTGATAACCGTTTGCGGCGATGGTCAGGTCATAGTTTTGATTGATATAAACCGGTGTTTTGAAGGTACCATCGTCCGACGCTGCAACTGTCTTGCTTCCTGCCGGAGCCGTCGAGTGACTGACTTTGATTTTTGCACCGCTTACAGGTTTACCATCAGCGCCCGTGATCACACCAAGCAAATTCACCTGACTTTGAGAGGTAAGCTGAATAGCAAGCGGAATGCCTTTATTTAATTCAAAATATTCGTCGGATCTGTTAAATGTATAGCCGTAATAGGAAACAGATTTCACCATAATATATACGGTATCGGGTTCTTCTTCAATATCTGTTCTGATTCCCAGCTGCACTTTACCGTTTTCGTCTGTTTTGGCTGTTCTGTTGGCAGCCAGAACATTTCCGTCTTTAGGATAACGGGTGATCCTGTAGGTGACAACTGCACCTTCTCCTGCAAGATGGCTTTCTCCCTTGGAATCCTTGTAATGAATTTCAAGCGAATATGACGGTGTACTGTTCTCGTCCTCTAATGCACTTGTATCACTGTTGACGGTAAGCACAATCGTTATGCTTGCAAAAAAGATAAGCAATGCAAGCAGCAGCGAGATAAGCCTATCAGAAAGATTAAGCTTTAATCTTATCATTATTTTTCTCCTCCTTCTCGGATTTTTTCTTTGCGTTTGGTTTTCTTTTTAAGGTATTGTAAATTTTCCCGTTTAAAATACAATGCATACAGAAAGAAAAAACAAACACACTTGTGCATATATATGCAAAGTACATTGTTCCGTCGGTAAAAAGCACCATAAAAGCAATTGCGATAAAGCCGATCAAACAAAGCAAATCAAAAACTGCGGCTTCACGGTTTTGCAGAAAAGAAAAAAGCCCTATTCTCCTTTTTGCTTTTTTCTTTTCCGATTTTTTAAATTCTTTTGAAAGCATTATTTGTGCCGCAATACCGATGATCAGAAACAACCAAAACAATACTCCGACAATGATTCTGAAAATGTCGGTTCCTTCTTCCGGGGCGGTACTGTTCAGGGGCATCAGCAAGAATGTTAATGACATCAAAAGAAATCCCGCAATTGATATACGGAGAAGATTTGACATATTTTTACTTTCCTTCAAACCTGTTCATCTCCTTTAAATAATCTCATTTGTATGGATAAAGGTAATATCGACCTCAATAACAAATTTGCTTTGTACCGCTGCCGTGCCTGTCGGGGGCTGCTGAAGCACAGTTGTTTCATTACCGGACAGCACGGTCGTGGAACTGTCAAATGGCGGCTGCGGAAGCAGTGTGGTAGCATTAATGTTGGCTGTCGGATCGGTGTCCAGTACAGTTGTTTCACTGCCGGAGAGCACGGTCGTAGAATTGGCTGCCGTTTTTGCAATCTGATCGGTGGCGATCTTACTGGTGACAGGCACATTTTCGTCAAGGGAAATCACTGTTTTTGGCTGTATTCTTCCCGACGGGGTATAAAGATCATCCGCATATTTTTTTCCTGCTTTTTTGCCCTTGCCGCTGACAAGTCGTTCACTTGCCGACTGTTCTGTACGGCTGTTAATGGACTTGATCGCCTTTTTGGCGGAAAATCCCGTTATGACACCGAAAGATTTCGGTATGTGAAGAAAAAAGAACAAAATAACAGAAACAACAAGCATCACTCCTGCCATTATCAGCGAAAGCGTATGGATCAATTGATATGTTTCGTATGTCATTGTCTTTCCCTCCTTTAATTGCTTTCAAATTTCTTGATAAGATCATCCAATTTTGTGTCAACGCCGTACTCATCAACTGTACTTTTTAACTGAGAAATATCTCTCGCTTCTTTAATCATCTGTTTCATATCTTTTAACAGGTCTAAAATATCAGATAATTCTATCGAATTACCGTTTCTCTCTAAGGTGATATTTTGGAAACCTTCCGTTTCCTTATTGATCAGATCTGTCAAAATATTGATGACAAGAATCTGGACACTGGCAGCATCGGTCGTACTATTATGATCGGTAAAACTTTTACTGTTTTTGATTTTATCCTTAATCTGACCGATAGTATCAAAAAGATCGTGATATACTTTTTCTCTGTCCTCTGCACTGGAAAGTCTTGAGTTATTGTTCTGGGCAATGACGGTCAAGCAATTATTGACAGAACAAAACAGCTCTGCCAATTCATTTTTGGCATTCAAATCATCCATCTTTAATTCTTTTTGATCTTGCGTTTCTTTAAAGACCTCATTTGCTTTGCTGAACCACTGCACAGAGTCACTTAAAACACTATCAATTGAATTGGACTGTTTCAACGAAATTATTTCAAAGCCGATAGAATAACATACTTCAAAATAGCCCTTTGGATTGGATTCTTTCAGCTCATCAAGAACCTTGACGCTGCCGTTGATATTACTTTTGTCGTTAATACCAATATCGATCTCATTAAAACATTCTATTTCGTCATCTGTAATTTGTCCGTCGTTGTCTTTACAGTATTCGACAAGTTTCAGATAAGCGTCCTCTCTTGTCGGATCTATCAAAATGACGCTTTTATAATCCTGCAAGGTTTTTGCTTTTGAAAGTTTGTAATCGTAATCTTCACTTCTTTGTGAAACAGCAGCTATATCGCTCCATATTGATGTTCCCAAAAAGGCGATCATCAATAAAACACTGACCGAAAAAATGGTTACTCTTTTCCACGCTTTTTTTCGGTACTTTTCATCTATTTCGTCGTAATGCTCCAATGCATACATAAGCTCCGCACAGGATTGATACCTGTCGTTGGGGTCGCGCTGTGTACATTTGAGAATGATTTTTTCAAGACCGTTGGACAAGGAAGGATTGATTTGTCTGATGGGCTTTATTTCATACGGCGGTTCACAAGGGTTCATTCCCGTTACAAGGTGGTACAGTGTTGCACCAAGACAATATATATCGGTTCGTGCGTCAGTCTGTCCCATTCCTCCGAACTGCTCCGGAGCAGCATAGCCGACAGTACCAAGACAGGTGGTATCGGCAATATTTTTTTCTTTATATTCACGTGCCGTACCAAAATCGATTAGTGTTACGTTTCCGTCAGGTTTCAGCATAATATTGGCAGGTTTCATATCACGGTAAATAATAGGAGGCTTGCGTGAGTGAAGATAACCGAGAACATCGCAAAGCTGTTTTGCCCATTCGATGACATATTCCTGCGGCTGAGCGCCGTATTCTTCCAGTGTTTTATTCAGAGGATTACCTTGAATATAGTCCATTACGATCAGAAAAGTATCATCATTTTCTATTACGTCAATAATACTCGGCAGGTTCGGATGACTTAATTTTTTCAGCATATCGGTTTCAACGATCAGTCCCTGCTTGACCACTTCAAAATCCTTGATGCCGTCTTTTCGTACCTCTTTGATTGCCCATTGCTTATTTGCCTTTTCGTTCATAGCAAGATAAACAACACTCATACCGCCCTGACCGACTTTATTAAGTATTTTATATTTACCGTCAACAAGTGAGCCTATTTCAAGCATAGTTCATACCTCAAAATCCTAAATTTTAATATGTCCTTACAAGTGCTGCGGAAATATTGTCTGTTTCCCTGCGCTGCTTGTTAAGTTCGATCAGTTCGACCGTATTTTTTGACATAAGTTCTCGGCTTGTCATTCTGTCGGGGCGAAGTCTGTCAAATATTTCCTGCGGTGTGATCTCGTGGCGAAAGCCATCCGAGCAAAGCATATAAACCGCATCTTTCTTTAATGTCCCCGTGAAAAAGTCGGGATACACCTTTTCTGAAGCACCGATGCACTGTAAAAGAATGTTTCGTCTTTTATCAACACGTGCCTGCTGAGGAGTCATTCTTCCGAGCGCTATTTCCCTCGCCACGAATGTCTGGTCATTGGTAAGCTGCTGCGTTTCGGTAAAGATCTCATATGCACGTGAATCTCCCACATTCATAATATAATAATCGGTTTGCGTCAGCAGCATAATGACTGCTGTTGTACCGAGGTTGATACCGTTTCTTTTTCCGTAAAGCTTGATTTTTTCGTTTGTTTCGGTGACGATATTCTGCCAGCCAAGACGTATGCTGTCGGCAGTGATCGGTGTACTGCTTAGTGCAGGCAGTACCTCGGTGACCCAACTACTGAAAGCTTTGATTGCCGTTGCGCTGGCAACTTCGCCCTTTTCAAGTCCGCCCATTCCGTCGCAAAGCACCGCAAATGCCATTCTTCCCATAGGCGTGTTGACTACTTTAACGCTCAAACTGTCCTGATTTGTCTTTTTCTTGATGCCGACATCGGTATCGGCTGAAACAATAAAATTCATAAACGATTCCCTCTCATAGAAACTGTGATGGTCACATAATCACAAAATCAAATCTTTCATCGGCAAGTATAATTTCCGTTCCCGATATGATGTGTGTTTCAACATTGCACGGTATTCTTATGCCGTTAACATAAATGTGATTGGTTGAATTGGTGTCTATGATGTAATATTCATTGTTTCTTTTGACAATCTCAGCGTGTTTTCTGCTGATCGCGGAGTTGTCGCTGATAAAGTAGTCAGCAATACTTTTTTCTTTGCCAATATGGAAAACGTCTTTGTTGACAAGGACTCTTTCGCCGTTTTTATGTCTGATGAGGTAAGCGGCAGGCATATTTTCATAGGAAGAACCGCCGAGAACAGTCGTTTCGTTATAGCCGGAAGCGCCCAATACAGTCGTTTCACCATACGGGTCAACACTCGGTTGAACAACTTGCTGAGCATAACTGTTGTTTTCTGCTGCATATGGCTGAGAATAGTTATTTGTATGATTATCTGCGGAGTATTGTTGTTGATATGTGTTTGTGTTATTATCTGTGGGGTACTGCTGCTGATATGCACTTGCGCTACTATCCGTGGCATATTGCTGATAACCGGTATAATCATTATTGTTTTGATATTGCTGTTGATAGTTATAACTGTTATTGGTCTGATATGGCTGTTGATAGGAATTTGCATTATTATCAACAGAATACTGCTGCTGATAATAACTGTTATTGTCTGTTTGATATTGTTGTTGGTAATGATCCTCACTGTTTTCCTGAGAGTACTGCTGCTGATAATAGCTGTTATTATCAGTCGGGTATTGTGGCTGATACTGATTATATTCGTTATTATTTTGGTATCGTGACTGATAAACACTGTCATTCTGCTGATACTGCTGCTCATAACCATAAGACGGGTTTTGCGGCTGATAAGCGGCATTGTCTGTTTGATATTGCTGTGGCTGATTGTATGTATTCAATTCGGGCTGTGCCGGCAACTGTGAGGAAATCTCATTTTGTGTATTATTGTTTTCGGGAACATTTAAAAATATTTCCTGTTCCGGCTGTGGTACGGGTTCCTCCGATACCACTGGTTCAATCGGAGCAGGTGGCTCCTCTATATCGATCTCATTAATAAATTTCTTGAAATCGGACGGATTGAAGGAATCACTGCTTAAATAAAGTTCGATCTGACCGATATAGCTGCAATTTTCAGTACGGTCAAAAACAGCTGTCATCATAATATCTTTATAAAGAGTCTTGATGTCAGGATTGTTTTGAACAGTGTTGCACGGAACACAAATCATAAAGGCATTTCCATTTTCAGGATTGACATACAGATATTGCGTATCAACCACAATATTTTGTGGGTCTATCGCATAATCTTCTGAATTGATATAAGCGTCCGCAATACTTCTGAAAATATTTAAAAGTATCTTTCTTTTAACAGGCTCTTCACAGAGTTTTTTCAGACTTATGAGTGACGAAATATTATATCGTGCATATCTTGCCGAGCCCATCTGGTGATAGCTAAAGGGTAAAAGACCTTCAATATTGTTATTGGACATCATTCCGACAATAAGGGAGTTTGTTGCTGTGTCATTTTGGAATGTATATATAAGGTAGGATTCGCTGCCTTGTGTTTCATAAGAAAAATTCTGTACCATAATTGTTTCTCCTTCTGCATTTATTCTGCCAATATATCAAATACACCCATACCCGATATATGAGTCATTATTTCTTTTGTATCTGCAAAGTCGAAATTCGGTATTCCGCCGATATTGTTAAGGTCATCAGATTCCGGAATCGTGCTTGTTTCACCAAATCGGCTGTAAAGAACGGCTATTTTAGTGGAAAGCTCCGGTTGATGGTCGGAAATATACTTCACGGCAGTCAAAAGCTTTGCATTGGAGATCTCAGAACCGCTGCTTGTGAAAACAATCTTATCTGCTAATCGATAAAATGAAAGAGAGGCTTCACTTAAATCAAATTCACCGTCTATTACGATATATTCATATTGTTTCAGTGCAGTCAAAGCGTTAATAACAACCGCAAAATCGGTAACATTCAACTTTAAAATTTCGTTCGGTTCACCGGCGGAAATCACAAAAATACCTGTTTCATCCTCTGCGGCAGCTTCTTCAAGCTGTGAGGAAATATCGTCATCATTATTTTGTACAAGTGAAGCAATGTCGCTCACAGTCACGCTGCTTTCGGCGGAAAAAAAGCTTTTGGCAGATGTCAGCTTTTCAAGATTGACATAAAGTGTACGCTTTTCGGCAGCCGCAAAATGAACAGCACACGATGCCGCAGCGGTCGATGAGCCTGTACCCCCGCTCGGAGAAACAAAAAGAACGGTCTTTGTTTCCACTTCCGGTTCAGGAATGTATTCATACTTGGAATACACTTTCTTAATGCTTTCATAAAGGTCATTGATTTTTACAAACTTAAAAATTGCCTTTTGGTCTTTTATCGTTTCTTCATTTGGAGATTCTGCCAGATATGCAAAAGCACATTTACCCGGAATTTTTTTTCTTGATACATCAAAATCTTCCGATGCAAGAAACACATCTATCTCATTTTCCTTGGCACTTTTCAGCGCCTTAGTGTAATCGTCAAAAGAATACACATCCAGTTCATCATTATATTTTGTACTCAGCAGAGAGGAAATTCTTTGAAGATAATTAGAATCAGATTCCAATATCAGGACTTTCAGTTTCATATTTAAAACACCTTACTCTATTAATAATTTTTATTGGTCGAAAAACCAAAAACATATAATTCGACCTACTATACCATATCAATTATATCCCAAATTGCATTGATGTGTCAATAACTCTACTTTCTTTTTTGAGATTATGTTATTATATACAAAAAATATTTTTATTTTTATGTTTTATGCATATTTAAATACACCAAACTTAACTGTTCAATTGTTACTCGACGGGCAAAATACAAAAACTGCAACACTACAAAAATCATTTATAGTGTTGCAGTTCTATTATAATCTATCTGTTTTCGTTATACGGTCTGTGTACCACCAAATATTTGATAGAAAAATCTGTCGTTGTGAAGAGTGTTGCAAACTTTGGTCGGTGGGCAACTTACAAGAAAAGTATTTTTAGAAAATACTGTCAATTATCAGGCAAAAATAAAAAGTACTTTTTCAAAGTTTAAGGCTGCCGCAAAATTTTTGCTTTTACGACAGCCACATTTTAGAATATCAGTTATTTTCCACTGTTTTGGTGATTGTTTCCAATTGATTGATCATCTCGCTGAAATAACGGGGACTGATCTTATCAAGAGAAATCGCCTTTTCATTGTTCACTTCGTCATATACATAGCTTCCGCGCTGAACTTTTCCCGGTTGGTAGAAACGAACATTTTCGATTTGAACCTCGGAATCATCTCCTGCAATATACATTCCTTCAAAATGAAGCTCTGCGGCATTGCCTAAAAGTGTAACCGTTCCATCATCATTCTTGATACGGGCAGTGATGTCTTCACGATAAAATTCAAAGAAACAGCCTGCATCCTGCGGTGAACCTTTATACCAGCCTAATTTTAATGCCCTGCCCATCAGTGACATTCCGTTAATGGAACGACCTCTGAAACGTTCAAGGTCAATTTTGCCGATTTCTTCCTCTTTGATTCTATAAATTTTACGGTCAAGCTGTTCGATCGGCTGAGTGATTTCATAATCGGAAAGCTGCTCTTTCCAAATAGAAAGTTCTTCTTTATCAAGATCGATTGGGTGAACAAGTCCGATCGTCAGATTTTCGGAAAGCTCATACTCGTCCTCTTCGGAGGTATTGAATGTTCCGTCCTCCATATACCTGAATGTTTGTACCAATGTATCGTCTTCATAGGCTGCCCATATCAAACCGATTGCAAAACTGTGCATAACGGGATTTTGGACAAACAGCTTTTTCCAGTTCTCCACCGTCCATCTTCTGTCGGCAAGAAGCGCTGTTTCAAGACGCATTTTCTGAATCGAAATGACATTCTTCATCTGTTTTTTCATTTGCTTGAATTCGGCATTTGACGCTTTGGCAATGTCCTCTGTGTCCTTTTTACCGGGAGCCGGAAGGTTCTTTAACTTTTTATTATTTTCGTCGAACACTTCCAATTCCAGTGAAGGTGTCAAATATACCTTGAATTTTCTGGTACCGTAATCGAAAATTCTTTCCATATTCTCGTCAAAACCAAGATTCGGAACGATTCTGTCACCCAATTCATCTGCGGTGATTCCAAGAGCTTCGGCAGCACTGTCGAGAGCCTGAACCGCAGCATTTTTGACCTGCTTATGCTTGAATTTATGTGCAATATTGTCGATCGACATCAATGCCTGAGAAGTGCCATTCATCGCAAGCGCTTTCACCGCTTCTGCCGCTATCGCACCGCGCATATTTTCCGACCATTCCTTGATACAGCGAAGAATCACCTCTATCATATTGCTTCCGCCGTGAACAGCCGCAAAGTTAATGACCCATTTTTTCTTGGACTCGGCACCTGCCGAAAGCCACTTTGAATAGATCTCCGCAGCAAAACGGCAAAGTTCCTCCGTATTCAGTTCCTTGGCAAGAAGCTCAGCATTTTCGCTCACTCCGAAAACGGTCATTCCCGAATAGCAAAGCATTATTGCCTGCATATATTTATCATCGGCTTTGCCGCCGTTGTTAAAATGCACTTCGGGATTCGGTGTTTCATACAGCCAAAGAATTTTCTTGTTTCGTCCGCCCTTATGGATGGTTTCAATAAACTGTGTCGGTACAAAGATGGTTTCGCCGTCGTTTGTCGGTGCCGATGACATCGCCAACATATCATTGATTTTGTCGATCAGCTTGGCACTCTTTTCCTTTTCGGCTGCGGCTGTCAGTATCTCTTCGTAGTGATCTGCTCCCCATCTTCCGAGAATATCGACCGCTGTTTCACGAACAGAGATTTTTTTCGCTTCAAGAAGTGCTATAACCTCTTTTTCATATTCCTTATGCTTTGCGATTACATCAATAACGGTGTATCTTACTTCCTTGGAAGCGTCCTTACACATTGCAACGATAGCGTCCTTATTTTTGTTATCATCGCCGTTGGTGGCGTCAAGATACTTTACATAATTTTTGCGTTCAAAAACAGTGCCGTTCAAACAGATGTTTCGATAGCTTTCGTCAAAGTCTTCACTGTGTTCGACCATCGCTTCAAAAACGATCTTTTCAACTTCGTTCTTATCCTCCAACTCCCAAAGTCCTTCATAAAGATTTTCATAAAGAGCAAATCGGTGGTCGATCGGCACTTTTTCATCGATCAGCTCTTTGATCAGCTCTTTAACATATCCGTATTTGCTTTCTTTGTCATTATAGAAATTTCTGGCATACTGTAAAAGAATATGCTTTGCCTGAATGGCTTTCAGCGCAACATATCGTGCCTTAAACTTCGGATTGCTGTCCAGTGCGTCAATGATCTTTGAGGTATGGTATGTTCCCGAATCCAAATAATTTTTCGGGTCGGCAATTTGGTCGATATACGGCTCTATGACAGTGATCTCTTTTTCACCGCTGAGATATGCCGCTATTTCATCACCGGCAACTTTGGTGAACTTCTTTTCGGCTTCAACGGTCAGTTTCAGAATATCACGGTTATAATCGATGTCAAAGTCCTTGATCACCTGCGGATTGAATGTCGCAAGCATTTTATACAGATCTTCAAAAAGCGTAAAGTAATACTTCGGTGCATAGCCTGTACCGCCATTGTAAAACAGCTCGGTCGAATACATTACCTCTACAAAAGCTTCCGGATCGTTTTCGATCATATAGATAACCAGTTCCTGACCGTTGCTGCCTATTTCATTGATCGTGCTGTTCGGTGTAAAGGCATTCCCTTTCCACATCGCGTAAACGCCTGCCTGTACTGCTTTGACGGCATTTTCCTTCGATGCGTCAACCTCTATCAGATCTGCCAGATCCTTTACGTGTTTCTTAAAGTACAGAATGGGTGTCTTTTCCATTATCGCCGACAGTGCAAACGTATAGTAGTGTTCGTTTTTTCCCCGAACCATATACTTTAAATGTTCCTTGACCTCATTGCTGTGATTCATTGACATAAACAGAAATACCAATGAATGCATTTCTTCGGTGATCGACATTACGTTTTTGGCAGCATTTAGGATATAATAGGTCATTTCTTTGATTTCTGTTTCCGTCAGGTCATTTTCGGTAGGTTCTTCATTTTTCTTGAGCGCTGCCTGACCGTCGGGCTTGATATATGCCAAAACCAAAGCAAACAACTTTTGTACAGATTTGACATCATTTTTATCTTTCATCAGGTGATGGCAGTAGCCGTCCTGCATAAGAATTTTTCCTGCTTCATAAACAAGACGGGGATGGACTTTTGCCTCAAATATCAGATACTGGTCAAAATACAAAGTACCGGATTGATAGCTGGATTGATAACTTACCTCACTCAGCGCCATTAACCTTGCGTTGGCGTAAAATTCTCCGTATCTTCTTTCCAGTGCGTGAAGGACACGCTTTTTGAAAAGACTGTCATTTTTTGCTTTGTAAAAGCCGTAGCAATCTACTATCGTATTGAACATTGCTTTTACTCCCAGTGCCTCGGCAAACAAAATATATCTGTCACTATACTTATAGAAGTTGTTAACGCTTAATTTACGGAACAGAGTCATTGCTTTGTGTGTGGACAAATTTTGATAGTAAAGATTATGCTGCGGCTCAAATGACAAAAGGTCAAGATTCAGATCTTTTGAAAAGTCAAAAAATTCCTCCACAATGTCAAGAATTTTCCTATCAACCTGCAAGTCTTTAAAAATGCCGATGATTTCCGCCTGTATGCTTGTATCGCTGCTGTTTGACATTAAATCCATTTTAGTTGTCCTCCTTGATATTTTTCAGATTTTCTATTGCCTGTTGAATCTCTGTTTTGGCTGTTCCTATTTTCAAATAATGGTAAATATCAGAGATGATCGTTATGATTTCGCGGTTATCGTTTTCAATGCTGTGATTTTTTTGCTTTAGCTGTTCATATAGATGATACAGCTTTTGTGAGAGGTTCAGCAAGCCTATTTTTTGACTTTCTTCACGATAATCAAAAATTTGTTCATATAGGTCAAATGAATTGATTCCGCATTGTATCATATCACCAAGCATTTTGGTGACATTTTTGAAAAATGCCGAAAAATACGAATAACCGCTTTCACCGTTGGTTTGATATTGCGGTTCTTTATTGGTGTTTTCGGGGATGGCAAAACTGTTGAAAACTGTATCGAAAATTGATATTGGATAGATAAAACATTCGCCGTTTTCAATATAGGTGTTTCCGAATATGACAAATTTTTTCTCCGGATGGGCAAGCATTACATCGCCTGCATAGACCAGCGTTTTGAAATCATTATTGTTTCCGCTTTGATAGCGCAGCTTCAAAGCAAGCCGCTGACCGAATTGGTCTTCCACAACAATGACATGTGATTGTGTGATTTCATCCGACCGCGAACTGATACATTTTGTCGGAGCAATGAACACCAGTCTGTCCGTTTCGGCATATGACGGTTTGGAAAATATATCGCCGATCATATTTGAAAAATCCGTATAGATTCTTTTCGTTACACAAGGCTGATTCAGATTGACTTTTGCAACGATCTCTGCTGTTGTTTCGCTGGAAGAAGAGATTTTTCCTCCCGAAAGCTTCGGAAATTTTAATCTCAACTGTGATTTGGTGATTTCGTCAATGCTTCCGTGAAGTCCCCACGGTGCAGAGGATTTTGACTTTTTTCTGTTAGTCTGATAAAACGTCGGTCTGACATCCGAATAGGTAAGATAGGGATTTTGTGAATTTTCATCGGTATTGATAAAGTAATAGATCTCTCCCTCATAGCCTGCCGCAGAGGAAAAATGCCGGCGCGAAATAGGAATCATTTCCAATGTTTCGGAGGTTATATAGGTACTTTTAAAATCACCGAGAATTCTTTCCAACTTTTTGGCGTCATTTTCGGCAATGATTTTTTGAATCATTATGACGGTATCCATTATCAGTGAAAATAAAATGCTTGCGTCAAATTCGGGCGAATGTTCAATATAAGCAGTCAGTCGGGTGCTGATCTCCCTCATTGAACGCTCGGCATCTGCAAGACGGGAATTATGGCACATTACAGCGGTTGATTCCGCTTGCTGTGCAATGTCGCCGGAAGCCCTGACAAGTCCGTCAGAAAGAAGTTTTGAAAGGAATTGCAAAGTATTGACAGCCGTTGTTTTGACGGTTTCCATATCCGATTTCACGTTGGTATCGCCTATCGGTTCCAGTTGCGTCAAGGGCAGTCTGTTGTGTTTTACTTGCCACGCCAGAATCGCTGCTGCTTTATGCTTGCACAGTTCTTTGCTGTGACAGGTACAGGCAGAATATGTAACAGGACTGATCAATTTTACTGTGGCATTATCTTCATAGATTTCAACCGTGATGATGGAAAGCTCCTCCATCGGCGGCAGATAGCCTACACGAAGCTTTTCTGCAAAGGCATTGTAAAAGCGTTTTTTCATTGCCTTTTGAAGTGCTGCAAGCGAATATTCCGAAAGCTCATCCTCAAGCGATTTCTGAGCGGCAACTGTTTTTTCTTTCTGCACAGCTTCCGCTTCATCATTACATTCTTCGGAAACCATTGCTTCATCATCGAAAAGATTCTTTTTGAGCCACAAAATTGACGTGATGATATGGCGGCAGATACTTCTGGATGGACAGGTACATTTGCTTTCGGCAAGCGGAGAAACAATGCTGCATTTTTCGTCGCCGACTGTGACTTCCGCATTATGTTCCGTACAATTTGCGGAAATTTCAACAGATTCCAAATCCTTATAAGAACGTTTCAGAGTACCCTTATTGCTTAATCCTGTCAAATAATCATCATCAGCGGTTTTGACCGCATTTCTAAAATCATTCATTCCATCACCGCCTTACCCTATCATTTTTCCGACATAATCGCCAAGCTGTTCGGGTGTCATTGCACCGACAAATGCGCCCATATTCGCAAGTTTCTGACCGATATTGTGGTCATATACGGGATTCGCTTCCCGGTCAAGCGCCGTCAGAAACAACATTTTACTTCCGCTTCCGATAATGTCCGAACAGGTTTTATACAGATGGCGGACATTTCCTCCTTCATAAAGGTCGGTTACGGTAACAAAGATAGTTTCGTGTGGATCCGTACATAATGTTTCACAATACGAGATCGCACCGGCGATATCAGTACCGCCGCCAAGCTGCATTCCCATCAGAATTTCCACCGGATCATCAACATATCCGCTTAAATCTACCACATCGGTATCAAAAACGACAAGCTTTGTGTCGATCATCGGCAGACCTGCAAAAATTCCTGCCATTACTGCGCTGTAGATCACAGAATCCAGCATAGAACCGCTTTCGTCCACGGCAATGATGACTTTCCATTTATTATGACGTTTGGTACGGCTGTTAAAATAGATATCCTTTAACATCAATCTGTCGTTTTTGGTATCATAATTTTTAAGATTGCGGCTGATAGTGCGTTTAATGTCAAGATTTCTCATTGATTTTACATTGGAGGGCATATTGCGGTTCAGTTTTCCCAGAAGTGAACGTTTGATTTCTGTTTGAAGCTGTTCGGAAATTTGATCAACAACTTTTTTGATGATTTTTTTCGCTTCCAGTTTTACGTCTGTCTGCATAAGATTCTTAAACTGTAAGATCGTTTTCAGAAGTTCGGTATTGGGTTCCATTTTCTGTAAAACTGCCTTGTCCGTCAAAAGCTCCGTCATATGAAAATGATCAAGCGCCTGTTTTTCAAGAATTTCAACGGTTTTTTTCGGAAACAGACGGCGAACCTCATTGATCCATTCGGCAATATACGGAGCGGAACTTCCTCCTCCCGCTGTTCGCATCAGGCTTTCACCGTATTCGTTTTGATAGAGAAAATCAAGTGTTTCCTCCATATGCTCAAACGAAATGGTCGGAGCATAACTGCCCGAAAAGCTGATATGTCTTTCGGAATTCTTGCCGAGAATCAAACGCCATTTATTTAAATTTTCCTCCGTCACAAGATCACCTCCGATTCGGTTTCGGGCAAGATCTGCTTTTCAAGCTTTAATCCCGTTACATACAGTTGTTCATCATATTCAAAGCTTTTTTTGATTTCCTCTCCCGACCGATCGTATAATGCGGCGGCTTTTTCAGCGATACTGTCAATCTCAGACGGTGTGAAATAGCCGAAGGCAAGACGCAGTTCGGGAAGCACTTCGATAAAATCTTCCATTGAAAGCGACCGAATAAGACTGTCGGTGATTTTGATAAATTCATCACCGACCAGAACAATATCTCTTGCGGCAGAAAACAGTCCGCGAAGAAAAACAGCGCCTTGTTTCTGCATTTCGGGCGTTCCCTTTAAATATCCCTCAAAGGCATATTTGATTTTTGTTTTGTATGATGAATCGGTGCCGTAGAGCAAGCCAAGCAGTGCACCGTACAATGCCGGTTCGGGATGATCGCTTTCGGTCATCGTTTGGTAGGTGTCTGTAAGAATTTCCCGTGAGGAATTTAACACATCGTCGGAAACAAGGTTATAAAGCATTTTGCAGATTTGAATACATTCATCCGAGTATTCGGTCTGTACATTGATCATTGACGGAAGCATCACAATGATTTTCTGAAAGCATTTGACCAGAAAATATTCCGTTGACGGTTTTTCGGCTCGATACATCTTTCCGAGAGAATGCAGCATATTGAAATAATAAATACCCTTTCCTATCGAGAAAAAATCACCGTCATTGATAATGATGTCATTCATTTTGTCTGCAAAATTTTCTGTTACATCAATGCCCATCAAAAAACATTCCACATACATTTTTGCCGCATCACTGCATTTTTGTTCGTTTCTCAAACGTCTGACAGCGGTAATGGTACACGCTTCTTCTATGGTTCCGCCATAAGCACTGTAGTCGATCAGCGCCGAATCTGTCATTGTACTTCGTTTATACGACCATATTTCTCTGATACGGCTTCTGTCTGTATTATTGATAATATCCGCACCCTTGATCCTTTTCGCAAAACCTGTTTCAAGAAAACTCATACGATAGAAAAATCGGCTGATTTCCATATGCAAGGGCTTTGAAAATATATCCAACTCGGTTTTCTGTTCAATAATATGATCGATTTTCAGTTTATACTTTGTGCATAGCTGTTCAAAGTCATTTAAAAGAGGTATTTTTTCTGCTGTATCGCACAGTTTGCCGATTTCGCTGCCTGTTGCAATTTCACTCAGCAGTTTAAGCGGCAGTTCACTTGACAGATTCCGTTCTCCTTTGATAAAACAACTTCCTACACTGTCATACAATTCATAAAGTCCTGCGGATTTTTTGTCACGGAGCGCTGCAAGACCGCTGTATAGATTGACTGCCGAGGCAATGTCCGACATTGTAATGAGGAGTTTTGATTTGCCGCATTTTTTGCCGCACTGTAACAAGGTGTCAAGCACCGTTGTTTCATATACATCGTCAAGCGGAGCCGATGATATATCTTTTTCCTTGGTCTTTTTCCATATTTTGTCATAAAATCCGGGATTCTGCATACCCGAAGCATAACCATTCAATGCGTCTGCGGCTTCAAAGGAGTATGCCATTGCATAAACGTTTTGTATCTTATCACTGAAATGATGTATTTTGACCTTTTTTGTTTGAAGCGGCGATGTTACCAAACTGTACAAACCGTATGTATGAAAACCGCCTGTCACTACCATCACACGCTGATGGGTGTTTGCGGCATCAAGAATATTTTCCGCCATAAAACGCTCGCGCACCAAACAGCCGTCCGACTGCATTTCCTCCTGCGGTGTGTTTTGTCTTGTGAGATAACAATACGAAAGCATACGTGACACGAATTCTTCGGTATCAATATACAATCCGTCAATTTCAAAAAACTTTTCCCAGAATTCCTCAAAGCTTCTCATTCCCGTTTTCTCGCACAAAAGGTTGAAAAAACGGCTCTGTGACAAATAGTAATCGTCATTATAGCTTTGAATTTCACGCTGGGTTCTGATTCCTTTGTTCTCGGCGGTGTTGATCAGTATCTCACCGAAAGGCAAATCAATAAAACCACAGTCAATATGACGCTTTGTCGCTGTAAGAAGTGCGTTATATTCCGGTGAAGAATCCAGAAAAGGATAATAACATTTATAATCGTCCGCTTCTTCACTAATCAGCTTTTTGGTATCTTTGTAAAAATAATAAAATGCTATTGGCAAAGCTGTATCGGCATTTGTCAAAACAGGAATAAGTCTGTCGGCATTTTTGGGTCCTTCTACCAGTATGCAGTCCGGCTCATACTCATCAATCGCTTTCAAAAGATGATACGAACACGCAGGACTGTGGTGGCGGATAGGAAAAAATAAGATTGGTTTTGAATAATCAAACGGGATTATTTCAAATATTTCCTTGTTTCGTAGAATTCTTTCCATATTCCCCCTACCTTTTCTGCTTTATGCTTGATGACGGTGTTATAATAACCCTTCAATTTTTCCAAATCGTCCTTGGTGTCCTTGCAAACAGCATTATTGATGTTTTGGGTCAAGTCTGCAAGATTCAGCTTATCTTCTTCATAATACCACGCATTGGAAAGTGTTTGATAAAATACCGAAACCGCCTCTGCTGTACTCATCACGGCGGACGGTTTATCGATTTTCATTCCCGATTCCGACACACCCTCACGCAATTCGTGATAGGTAACTGCTAGCAGCTCCGCAACATCGGTATCGACGGGCATATCGATTTTTCTTGCTACCGCATTTTTCTCCACTTCATTAATGATGATCTGCTTTTCAAGTTTGACATCCTTTACGGGATTGACGGTTTCAAAATTAAATCGGCGTTTGAGCGCGCTTGACATTTCATTTACGCCCTTATCGCGGATATTTGCCGTACCGATAATATTAAACCCCGGCTTTGCGAAAAGAAGTCCGTCCTCCTCCAATTCGGGAATATTTAATACATTGTCACTCATTACGGAAATCAGGCTGTCCTGAATTTCGGCAGGGGTTCGAGTAATTTCTTCAAAGCGTGTGATAATTCCCTTTGACATTCCAACATAAAGCGGTGACGGGACAAGCGCCTCTTTTACAGGACCTTTTGCGAGAAGAAGTGCATAATTCCAACTGTATTTTATCATATCCTCGGTAGTTCCTGCCGTACCCTGAACCGTGTTGGTACTTGTTCCGCTGATTGCAGCCGAAAGAAGTTCGGAAAGCATTGTTTTGGCTGTACCAGGTTCACCGACCAACATCAGTCCGCGGCTGCCTGCCAGTGTAATGATACATCTTTCCACCAGTGCATCGTTTCCGTAAAACTTTTTTCCGATAACGATTTTTTGTCCGTTATATTCTATGGGCTTTTTAGAGCCGAGAATAAATGTACGCACTGCCTTTGGCGACAACTGCCAGTTATCGGGTTTTCTTCCTGTATCTGATGCCTTGAGCGCCGCAAGCTCATCGGCATAACGCACTTCAACAGGCGGTTTGATCAATTTTTGTTCCATTTTAACTCCTCCGTTTTTCGGTCTTTGATTTACTATCATTATATAAAATATCAAAAAGAATTTCAACAAATCATTGTACCGATTTTTGTACTTTACTGATTTTTACAATAAAAAACACTCACCGATCGGTGAGTGCAAAAGTTCTGAAAGTATAGATCATTTCAATTTTTGTAAATTGGCACAAATCTCCCCTATTTTCTATGTTATAGTTCTCTGCTGCGGTTTTTCCAAATCACGGTTTCGTTTCCGGCAAGAGATTTGTGAACATCAATAATGCGTTGATTGGATGAACCTCTGAAATCAAGGGATATGTCCTTTTGCTCCTCGATAAATTCACCATCAACCAGTATATCTATCAAAGAAAGCATTTCATCTGTACACTCACAATATGCACTGCCGCCGATTTTTAAATCTGTATCGAAAGTATAGCCGCTGTAACACCATATGGTTTTCTTCGGATACAGTTGTTTTACCCTGCGAAGAAACGGCAATAATGCACGTTGATTGACTTTTTCAAACGGTTCGCCGCCCAAAAGCGACAAACCGTCTATATAGCTTTGTGCAAGAAGTTGGATAATATGATTCTCCGTTTCCTCTGTGAACGGCTCTCCATAGTTAAAATCCCACGTCTGGGGCTGAAAACAGCCCTTACAATGATGAGTACACCCCGAAACAAAAAGGGAGATTCGCACTCCCTCTCCGTTCGCAATATCAAATTCTTTAATATTACCATAATTCATATCAGAGATGAAGCACCCTTTCCTGTATTTCCTGAGTGCGTCCCTGATTCCAGAATTGTGTGCCGATATAACCACAGGTTCTTCTTGCGACATTCAGCTTGTTCTGATCCTGATTATGGCAGTTCGGACACTCCCATATCAGCTTGCCGTCATCATCTTTTACAATACCAATCTCACCGCTGTAGCCGCATACCTGACAATAATCGCTCTTGGTGTTAAGCTCGGCATACATTATATTTTCATAGATAAATTTGATCAAGCCAAGAACTGCCGGAATGTTGTCCTGCATATTCGGAACTTCAACATAGCTGATGGCGCCGCCTGGCGAAAGTGTCTGAAATTCCGATTCAAGCTTCAGCTTTTCAAAGGCATCAATTTCTTCCGTAACGTGAACGTGATAGCTGTTTGTGATATAGTTTCTGTCTGTAATGCCCGGCACGATACCGAAACGCTTTTGAAGGCACTTTGCAAATTTATAAGTTGTGCTTTCAAGCGGTGTGCCGTATATACTGTAGTCGATATTTTCTTCGGTTTTCCATTTTGCACAGTAATCATTCAGCTTCTGCATTATTTCAAGACCGAGTTTCTTGCCCTCTTCTTCGGTGAGCTTTTTGCCGTTAAGACTGTAAACACATTCCCAGAGTCCGGCATAGCCGAGGGAAAGGGTGGAATAGCCGCCGTAAAGAAGTTCGTCAATCGGCTGTGCTTTTTTCAGTCTTGAAATTGCTCCGTACTGCCACAGAATCGGTGCGGCATCGGAAAGCGTTCCTTTTAATCTGTTGTGGCGCTCACGCAGCGCACGATGACAAATATCCATTCTTTCGTCAAAAATTTCCCAGAACTTTGTCATATCCTTGTTGGCACTTAAACCAATATCCACAAGGTTCACCGTCACGACACCCTGATTAAAGCGTCCGTAATATTTCGGCTTGCCGTCTTTATCAACATACGGCGTTAAAAAGCTTCGGCAGCCCATACAGGTATAACAGTGACCTTCCCCATTTTTGTCAATTTTATTTTTAAGCATTACCTTTTCCGAAATATAATCCGGAACCATTCTTTTTGCTGTACATTTTGCCGCCAACTCTGTCAGATACCAATATTTGCTGTCCTCGGTGATATTATCCTCCTCAAGAACATAGATGAGCTTCGGAAATGCCGGTGTTATCCACACGCCTGCTTCATTCTTGACGCCTGTATGACGCTGGCGGAGGGTTTCTTCTATGATCATTGCAAGGTCTTTCTTTTCCTGCTCGTTCTTTGCCTCATTCAGATACATAAACACGGTAACAAACGGCGCCTGACCGTTCGTGGTCAAAAGTGTGACAACCTGATATTGAATCGTCTGAACGCCCTTTGTAATTTCCTTGCGAAGTCTTTCCTCGACAATCTTGTCAATGGTTTCCTGCGGCACCTCACAGCCAAGCTCTTTCAGTTCCTGCAAAAATTCCTTTCTGATTTTTTCTCTCGAGATCTGAACAAACGGTGCAAGGTGCGCAAGGCTGATACTTTGACCGCCGTACTGGTTACTGGCAACCTGTGCGATGATCTGTGTGGCAATGTTACAGGCGGTGGAGAAGCTGTGGGGCTTTTCAATCAGTGTTTCGCTGATAACCGTGCCGTTTTGCAGCATATCTTCAAGATTGACAAGGTCGCAGTTATGCATATGCTGTGCAAAATAGTCCGTATCGTGAAAATGGATCAATCCTTTTTCGTGGGCTTCGATAATATCCGGTGGAAGCAGAATTCTTTTGGTCAAATCCTTACTGACCTCACCTGCCATATAGTCACGCTGAACACTGTTAACAGTCGGATTTTTGTTTGAATTTTCCTGCTTCACTTCCTCGTTGTTGCACTCGATCAAACTTAATATTTTATTATCCGTCGTATTGGAGCGGCGGACAAGTGAACGCGTATATCGATAACGTACGTAATTTTTGGCAAGCTCAAATGCACCCTTTGCCATAATCTGGTCTTCTACCATATCCTGAATTTCCTCTACTGATACAGCTCTGCCCATTTTATTGCACTTATACTCAACATACTCGGCAATATCTCTGATCTGCTCGACTGTCAGATATTTTTGAGCGGACGCATTATTCGCTTTTGTTACAGCATTAACGATTTTCTCTCCGTTGAAGACTTCCTCCGATGAATTTCTCTTGATAATTTTCATAGTTGTGATCTCCCTTATTTTTATGTACGGGTTATATTGTAGCCCAAAAGCCTGCAATTGTCTGTTGCAATTGCAACTTATCTATGTTATAATACAATATATAGCGTTTTACACAAAAATATAACACATTATATAGAAGGTGTCCAAATGAATAAATATTCTGTTTTGAACGAAAATCCGTTCGGCAGACAAAAGGATTTTGCAAAGATGACCGGCGCCGAACGACAGACTTACAAAAAAAATGACATCATTATGCAATTTGATGACAAGCGCTCGGATATTGGTTTAATGGAAACCGGTCTTTCCTATCTTGTCGGGATTAATGCCGCAGGAGAAAAAAATATTCTTGATTATTATGAATCGGGAAATATTTTCGGCAATGCATTTTTTCCGCATAAGCCTGTAAATTTATACTATGTTATTGCTAAGACAAAATGTACGCTGTACAAATGTACCTATGACAATATGATAAATTGCTGTCGGGATGATTATATAGAACACACAAAAATGATGAATGAACTGATCATATCCTCTGCTCAGCGAAAACAAATGCACGTAGATATTTTATCACAAAGAACCATCAGAAACAAACTTTTGACCTATTTTCGCTATATCGCCAAAGATTCGGAGGAGCAGCAGATCCATATTCCGCTCAATCTTTCCGACCTTGCGGACTATATTTCTGTTGACAGAAGCGCTATGATGAGAGAAATCAAAAATATGAATAAAGATGGTATCATTGTGTCAAAAGGACAAATCATCACGCTGAAATAAAATATGCCGTGCAAAGCATAGCGATGCACGGCAGGGAGGTTTTATACAAATAATCAAATTTGTATATCGTCAACCTTCATGACAGGTGACAGTTATCATGATAACACCAAACAATAACATTTCAATCTAAAACGACCAAATTGTCATTGACAATTTGGGGTGATCTTTATTTTATGAAAATGGAGAGATAAAAATGACATTCAGTGAAAGTTTAAATGAATATATGAAGCAGCTTCGCTGTACCAATAAAACTTTGTCAGCAGTTTCGGGTGTATCTGCCGAAACCATTTCCAGATACCGAAGGGGAACAAGAATACCGTCGGAAAACAATGAACAAATTGCTAAAATCGCACACGGACTGGCAGTACTGTGTCCGGAACAGGGCGTGGAACTCTCAGAGGAAGAAATTCTGAAAAACCTTATCAAAGCATCCAATGACGGCATCACTGTTGAATATGAAACCTATATTTCAAATCTTAAACGACTTCTTGAAACTTTGGAAGTCAGCAACAGCCGCCTTGCCAAAAGCCTGAATTTCGACCCCTCCTATATTTCAAAAATACTTTCAGGTAATCGCCGTCCTGCCGACCTTCATAAATTCACTGTCCAAATCTCCGGTTTTGTTGCAAGACAAGTACATTTTTTCAATCAACAGACACTCCTTTCAGAAATTATTGGCTGTTCGCCCAATGATATTTCATATGAAGAAAACTGTGCCGAAACAATCTCTCAATGGCTCGGATCCAATATGCCTGCCAACAATACCGATTATATCAACCAATTCCTTGTCAATCTGGATGAATTCAATCTTAGCCAATACATTCAGGCAATCAATTTTGACAAAATAAAAATCATCACTTCTCCATTCTTATTAAGCTCATCAAAAAAATATACAGGTCTTAAAGAAATGATGGCAAGCGAAATTGATTTTATCCGTATCACTGTTCTTTCAAGGTCAAAAGAGGATGTCATTATTTACAGCAATATGCCTATGCAGGAAATGTCAAAAGATAAGGAATTTCCCAAAAAATGGATGTTCGGAACAGCAATGATGCTCAAAAAGGGGCTTCATCTTCATATGATACATAATGTTGACCGACCTCTTTATGAAATGATGCTGGGTCTTGAAAGCTATATCCCAATGTATATGACAGGGCAGATTTCGCCGTATTATCTGAAAAACAATGATGATAAAATTTTTCTGAACCATATCAAGGTATCGGGAGCCGCTGCCCTCTCCGGAGAAGCTCTTGTGGGTCATCACAAGGACGGACGTTATTATCTTACCACTAATAAAGAGGATTTGAAATATTATCGGAAACGCGCCGAACAACTTCTTCAAAAAGCCCATCCGCTGATGCAGATTTACAACCACGATAAAAAAGAGGAATTTTGGGAATATTTCAACGAAAGCTTTACCTATAACAAAATCAGAAAAATTTTCAGCAGCCTGCCTGTTTTTACCATATCGGATAAACTTCTCGCACAAATGATCTCGGAAAATAATGTCAGCAAATCGGACTATCAAAAAATAAAAGAATTTATCCAATATTATAAAGCAAAAATGGATTCTTTTCTGCAAAACGGTACGATTGTTCTTGAACTGCCGGAAATCAGTCCAAAGGAATTTGAACGCAAACCGCTTTTAATGGCTTTTTCGGAGTTGTTTTATGAAAACGATATAAAATACACCTATGACGAATATCTTCTGCATATGCGGCAGACAAAAGAATATGCAAAAAAATACAAAAACTGTCATATCAAAATCAATCCTTGTCCGAGTTTCCGAAATATTGATATTACCATCATTGAAAAAAAAGTGGTAATGGTATCAAAAAGCAAATCCCCTGCCATTCATTTTCTGATAAAACACCCCAAAATGATTGAAGCTTTTGAAAAATTCATCATCCCTTTAAGTGACTGACGCACAAAAAATCGGTATATATGATATACACCATACACACCGATTTTTTATTTAATCATAATCCACCCATATAAGGTACCTTCCGCAATGCAGACACTGAAACAAATATCCTTGAACCCAACCGCCGTTGACCATATTCTTTAACAGATTTTCTTTTTGTTCCTCTGTCCATCTGTCGTTATCGATGGCGGCATTATAGATTCCAAGTTCACGAAGTTCCTCCGCTCCCACGTATCCCAAAAAGGCACAAAAATCATTGCAGTGCGCTCTCCAGCATTCCTGCTGGATTCCTCTGTAACCCGGTGTTTTATGGATCAATTCGTCAATTTTACTTCCATCGGGGTCTATGATCTTATCGACCGAATATCCGTCCTGAAACTCCCCGTCAAATCGTTCCGCCGCGCTGCCGTCTGATATACATTCCGGGCAAAGACAATCGACTTCTTCCACAGCATAGATACCGCCGGTATATTTGATCAATGTGTCTTTTCCACAGCATTCACATTTTTCCGGCTCGGAAAGTTCCTGAAATGCTTCTGTCAGAAACGGATTGGGATGATATTTGAAAAAAGGAATTTTTTTCAGTCTTTCATCGGAGCGAAAGTCAAGAATATTTTTCGCCATAATCATCACCCCGCAATATATGCACGGTCAAAACCATTTGCAAGAGAACCTTCTACCAGTACGGTATGTCCCCAGAACATATCATCATCGTCATAAAAGCCCGAAAAATTCCCTTTAGAGTTTATCGAAAATTCACAGAGGTTAATTCTTTGCGCAAAGTCTTTTTCTGTTATAGGCGGTGTACCGTCCTGCTCTTCATCGTCATCCTTCCAGTCGTTGGCATATCCGGTAAGTTCTTTGGCAACAAAAGCGAGCATTGCTTTATCCCATTTATCATATTCCGAAAAAACTTTTTTGTAGGCGGCAAGTGTCTTTGTCCAAGTTTCGGGGGCATTCGGGTCAACATCAAGATAGAGATTGATTTCGCCATCGTCTGTTTTAAATTTTCCTTCAAAATGTTGGAAGTTTTTATTCAGTATCAGTTTGCCAAAAAGTTCGTCCTCTATCGAAATCTCCTGATCCTCTTTCTGCGGAATTTCTGCCTGCTGAAAAGTTTCTTTGTTATGATCACTCATTGTACGCTCTTCTTTTTATTTTAAAAGTTCATCTCTGACCTGCATTAAGGCGCAGCCGAGAAGATTTTGTCCGCGCCATTTCATAGGATTGTTACTGTCTATATTCTTTGCCGACAATTTGATTCCCCATATACTGTCAAGAGGACTTGCCTCAACAAGAATTTTATTTTTTGTTGACAGCAAAAACTCTTTCAGTTCATTGTTTTGTGAAAATTTTAAAAGATTACCATAGTAAACAATGGTGAATTTTTGTCTGTCCCACACATCATTGTCAAAGTTGCGGACTGCTCTGCCAAGGGATTTGATCGTTTTCGGGTCGGTTGCCCGTAAAATTTCCCGATCAATTTCCTCATCACCGAACAGTTTCGCTTTTCCGGACATCATAAACTGCTCCATACATATGTATTTTTGTCCGTCAAGCTCAAAATCACTTTTCCACCATTGTCCAAGACAACTTTCGGTCAATCTGCCGTCTTTTGAAATTTCGGGCTTCCAAAAGAAAACAAACTTTGATTTTTTACCCGACTGATAATTGTTTCTGATCGTCGCAACAGAATATTTCTGCTCGATCGTTTCTTTTAAATAATTCATTTTTTAACCTCCATCTAATCCCACCAGAAAAACCAGACTTTTGACTTCATCAAACTGTCGGCAACCTCGCCTGCGTTTCCGCTCTTTGTGCATTGTTCCACACAGTCGGGACAAAAAGCATACATTTCCATTGCAAGCGGCATCGCATCCTCTGCCGAAACGGGTTTTGGAACAACCATTTCAAGTTCATCGTGCGTTATCACGGCAGGAACAGCACCGTATTTTTGATTCCAGTATTGACAGATCGCCGCCATTTCAGACGGCGCAGGACAGGAATTCCAGCCGCCGAAAGGAATATATACGACCGTTTCCCACGGTTTGGAAGTCGGCACTTTAAGAAGAATATTGGTACCATATGTGGACAGCATATTCAGATTCTGACCGCCTTCGATTTCCCCTTTTACCTCGGATAAATCGATATTCTCACTTCCAAAATCCTCATAGAGTTCGGATAGTTTTTCCTGTAAAAGTTCATAGCCATCATAACTGTTTGATTTTTCAAGTTCTTGTCTGACAGAATAACCACCCTCGTCAAAGAGAATTTCAAAATAGTCCTCCAAATAAGAATCCTCCGGCATAATGATGGGCGTGAATCCCTCTTTTTGACCTCGTTCAAATTCTTTGTAATAAATGGACATCAACTGCTCATCGGAAATGTCCGGCGGCAACAACTGATACGGAATGTCAAGCCGATCTACCATTCTTTGAAGAATCGGGGTGGTAATGTTTTCCTTGAATATCATCAGGTCGTTTCGCATTTTCGCTGTGATTTCGGACGGATGACCTCCGCTTAACTGCAATATTTTTTCAAGCATATCTGTTCTGTCGAGTGAAGCAAGCGCCATTTTCAAAAGACCGCTGTTGATTTTTCCTGTTATTTTGATCTGACCGAATGCGGCTGCCAGTATTACTTGGTCTGTTATCCTTATTTCACTGTCTGCCGACAATCCGGCCGTTTTGCTGTTAATGATTTGTTTTAAAGATTCTTCCGATAAATTTTCGGTCGGATAATAGGTTAGCTTCCAAACCTCTTTGATAAGGTATTCGGGAAACTTTTCAAAATTTAATTT
>CADCRH010000040.1 GCA_902803805.1 uncultured Ruminococcus sp. | reverse complement strand
GGTTAAAGGGTATAAACCATCCCTTTTCTTTTTGAATCAACTTAATAGATTCGTTTATTCTCCCGTATCGGCTTGCAGTATCACTTCAACATCAAAAGAAGTGGAAGTTGCCTTTGAACCTTTTGACGCTCTGAAAAGTGTCAGTGTCACTTTCTCTCCGGGGCGGTACTGCCGCAATTCATCAATAAATTCCACTACCGATTTTATCTCTTTGCCGTTCAGGGCTGTCACAATATCGCCTGCCTGTGCTTCCGTTGTTTTCAGAGGGCTGTCGGAATTGATTTTTGAGATGATCATTCCCTGCGGCGTATTGTTCATTTTTGAATTATACAAAGTGGCGGTCGAGCCTTCTATTCCGATGGTTCCTCTGTCGTTGACATAGCCGTATTTGATGATTTTATTGACAATTTCAACCAATGTATTGCTTGGGATCGCAAAGCCCATTCCCTCGTAGTCGGTTGCGACTAGCTTTGCCGTATTCATTCCAATCACAAGACCGTCACTGTTGATCAGAGCGCCGCCCGAATTGCCCGGATTAATGGCTGCATCGGTCTGAATATAGCGTACATAGCCGTTGGTTGACAAAACACGCTCTACTGCTGAAACCGTTCCCACTGTCAGCGAATTCGCATAGGCAGAGCCGCCCGGATTACCGATCGCATAAGCCGAATCTCCCACAAACAAACCGTCGGAATTGGCAAATTCTGCCGCTGTCAGACCTGTTGCGTCAATTTTGATAACCGCAAGGTCGGTTTTCTTGTCGATACCGATAATGGTACCCAGATATTGTTTTCCGTCACTCAATGTCACCATCACGCCTGTCAGCTTACTGTCATTGACAACGTGGCTGTTCGTCGCGATATAGCCGTCGGCAGTGATGATAATGCCAGAACCTTCGCCGCTTTCCGTGATGGTATAGTCACTTCCTGCCTGATAGGATGTGATACATACCACGGATTTAGAAGCTTTTTCATAGGCTTTGTTGACCTGATTAGTCGAAACCTCGCCCGATTTTTTCGCTTCCTGTGTATAGATCTGAGGACCGTTTTCGTCCGCGCTGACATCGGGCGCATCGGGCAGAGATGACTCTGTTAAATAATCGGAGCCTACATTGCGGCGCGGTGAGGAATAGCCGCTTGAATCTCCTCCGCTTTCGCTGAGCCACGATTGTTCACCGCCGCCCGAATCGATTGCAAACATTATGACTGCCGCTCCCACAATTCCCAGAACGGCACAGACACACCACAGCAATGTTTTGGTGCTGTTTTTTCTTCGCCGCTGAGGAGGCGGCATATAAGTGTCGGCACTGCTGTCATAGTAACCGCTTCTTTTATCATAGCCGTCCAGATCGCGTCTGTAAACATTGCCCTGTCTTTCAGGGTCGTATGATTCATTTCTGACATAATTCTGCTGTCGGGGCGGAACGGGAGGATATTCGTTATATCGCATAGGGCGCGGTTCAGCGCCGGCATTTCCAAAATTCGGATTTTCTCCGCCGAAAGGCGGACGTTCATACGGATAGTTGGATTGTATTTGTGGGTCAAAATTCCTTGAATCACGGTCGGGCTGACCCTGATGATTAAAATTTCCAAATTCGTCTGCCATAGTACCGTCAGCCTTTCTTTATGTATTTTTGTCGCCTTTTTTATCCTGTTTTTTATTGATCTGTCGTTTCGGAAGGTAAAAATCGAACTCACAGTATTCGCCGTAAACGCTGTCGGCGGTTATCTCGCCGCCGTGGAGCCTGATAATACTTCTTACCAGATACAGACCGAGTCCCAGACCCTTTTTGTCCTTGCTTCGTGATTTGTCCGTTTTATAGAATCGGTCAAACACAAGAGGTATCTCGGATTTTTGGATCCCCATACCGCTGTTTCTTATCATAAAATCAAAGCGTTCAAGGCTCTCTGTGATGTTAAATTCAATATAGCCGCCCTCATTAGTGAATTTCACAGCATTTTCGATGAGGTTATAAACGATCTGATGAATCAGGTCTTTGTCGCCGTAAACCATTTTGGGAGTGATAAGGTCAAGACCTCTTATCTCGATATTTTTCTTATCGATCTCCTGTTCAAACGTAATGATGATGGTAACAAGGGTTGACAGCAGGTCAAAGGTCTGATAGTTCAGTTTCAGTTCACCGCTGTCGATTCTTGACAGGTCAAGCATTGAACGAACAAGACGCGACAAACGCTTGATCTCTTCCGACACGATATGCAGATAATAATTCTGCTTTTCGGCAGGTATCGTACCGTCCAGAATGCCGTCAATGAAGCCTGCGATCGTCGTCATCGGTGTTTTTAGTTCGTGAGAAACATTCGCCACAAAGCTTTTGCGGATATTTTCGGATGATGACAGGGATTCCGCCATATTGTTAAATGCCACGCCCAGTTCACCGATCTCATCATTGCTCGATTCGCTGACCCTTACACTGAAATCGCCCTTGCCGAACTGCTTTGCCGCCTGCGCCATCTGTTTCAGAGGACGCACCAGATTATAAGAAAAGACGCCGATTGCAAGGAACGAGATGGCAAGCGCCGCAATTGCCGAGAGGATGAAGATACGGAGCACCATATCTGTAAAGTCTGAAATATCACTTGCGTCTGACGTAACAATGACAACGCCCATAATATTGCTGCCGCTGTTGTAATAAATCGGGCGCGCAGCGATATAACGCTCGCTCTCATAAAGTCCCCCCAGTGAACCTTTTGAGAAATAGGTACTTTCGGACATTGTGCGCTGTACGACATCGGGCGCAACGATCATATTGGTTCTGATGTCGCCGCTGCTGACGACCAGTATGGATTTTGCATTGGTATTGGTTACGACAATATCAACGCCGACATCATCCACATAAAGCTTCAAAAATTCGTTGATCGTGTCGGGGTGGTCTATCGAAACGGAATCCGCCTTGCTGTTAAAGGATTGATTTAAGGCAACGTTTCTTCTTATAAATTCCGCGATATTTCCGGCACGGTTATCCAAAACGCTTCGCTTTTCATTTGACCAGTAATTGGTGATGGTAAGGGTCAGTATGATGCCAAGCACCAGAAAGCTGAAGAACACGATCATAATGCTCACGTTCATATACTTTTTGAAAAGCGATTTTTTGGCATAAAAACTATTCTTTAACCTCAAACTTATAACCTACTCCCCATACGGTTTTCAATGCCCACTGATCCGATACTCCCTCCAGCTTTTCTCTCAGACGCTTCACGTGTACGTCAACCGTTCTGGAATCGCCGTAATAGTCGAAGCCCCATACTTCGTCAAGAAGCTGGTCACGGGTAAACACTCTGTTAGGATTACTTGCCAGATGATAGATCAGCTCCATTTCTTTCGGGGGTGTATCGATTTGTTCACCATTGACTTTCAGTTCATAATTCGTAAGATTGATGACCAGTTTATCAAAACGGACCTCTTTTTTCGAGCTGTCGGCAGTTTGAACCATACTGCCGGAGCTAGCCCCTGTACGGCGAAGTACCGCTTTGATTCTTGCAACGATCTCCTTTGTTTCAAACGGTTTTATCACATAGTCATCCGCGCCAAGTTCAAGACCGAGAACCTTATCAAAAACCTCGCCCTTTGCCGTCAGCATAATGATCGGACACTGTGAGGTCTTTCGTATCTCACGGCAAACCTGCCAGCCGTCGAGAACCGGGATCATTATATCCAGAAGAATCAAATCGGGTTTTTCCGTTTTGAATTTTGTGACTGCCTGACCGCCGTCATTGGCGATAACAACGTCATATCCCTCCTTTTCGATATAAAGCCTTAACAGCTCGCATATATTAATATCATCATCAACAACCAGTATTTTTCCCATACTCAAATCAATTCACACCTTTCTTTCGGAAATTCCCCAAAAAACTGTAAACCTCCGATAATACTATTATAACATAATTATAAATCATAGTCAAAACTAATTCATAAAATAATGAAGCTGACACAAAACAACTTTTGCGTCAGCTTCGTTATGCTGTATAAAAGGATGAAATTTTCAGAATGTTCCAATGTCAATAAATTTAATTTTGTCTTTTGTTCCTCCGGGACTGCCAAAGAGTACCTGAACCGATTTGGTGTCATAATCAACCAAGAGCAGATGAACCATTGCACTGCTGCGGCAGTTGATCAAAGAACTGTCCTCTACTTGTTCACTGGTGATCAGCTCTTTAAAACGAGTCAGACTGATGTTTTTCTCCGGACAGAACAGTTTGTTATACTTGTTCCATCTGACGATATTTTCGTACATTGTGGTAAGCTTATCTGAATTTCCTGCCGAAGTAAAGGAGTTAACAATACAGAAATAGTCTGGATTATCCCACTCCAGTCCTTTATGCATAGGGGTACTGCTGTCCCTGAGTATGGGTTTGCCGTCCTGTTCATCAACGCAGAGCTCGGCACAGAAAGCGTCGTTATCATCTGTAAACAATGCATTGCAGCTGAATGTATAACGATGGGCATTATCCACCATATACTGTCCTGCTTCTTTGGCGGTGGAAAAGTTTTCGATGGCATAGCGCAAATCATAAGAATAGCAGGTTTTTCCCTCAACCACAAATTTTGCGTTTTGATTGGTACCGACGTCCAATTCGCCCAGTACCAGTCCGTCGGGATTTACTGCCGTCAGTACGTCCAGCATACCGAGCAGGCAGACAGAAGTAAAGGATTTATCGCCGTTTTTAAAATGTGTAACACATTGCGCACTGCAAATCTGATTATCACTTCCTAAGTTCCAGTCCAGAAATCGTGCGGTGATCCTTTGTCCCGATTCGGTGCTATTGCCGTTGACGGTAATGGCACTGCACGCTGTTGAACGAAGCGCGTCGGGCACCATATTGATCAGAATAGCTTCTTCATAGCTCAGTTTCCCGTTCTGCTGGAATTCTTCCTCACCATCACTCAAAACTTCGGCAAAACCTTCCATTTCTTCTTGGTATTTTTTGGCAAGAGAGCCTTTCAGTGTACTGATTCTTTCTTTCAGCGCTGTATAATCGGTCACATCTCCGCCGAATGCCTCTCTGATATTTTCATAAAGATAATCTTCCAACATCTTTTTATAGTCGGGATAAGCTTCCAGTATCATTTCGGCATAAGCCGCGCCGACTTCTTTCGGGCTGCCCTTTTCATAATCCAGTGTCACTTCATAGTAGCTTCTTTTTTTCTCGATCACGCAGGCACCGTTTTCGGAAGAATAGGTTTGCAGCGCTTTTTCAACAACAGGCTTTACATCTTCTTCGGTTCTCTCCAAATAATAGCTGCTGACGGGTTTCAGTGTGCTTTCTCCCTGATTTGGAGCGGTGAATCCGTCATATGTCACGGTGTTGCAGCTGCTGAGTGTCAACGCGGACAATGCCGCAGTCAGGGCAGCCACAATTGTCACGAATTTGCTTTTCATATTCTCACCTCATCATTACCAGCCTTTTTCGATCAGCCAACGGTTGAGCATTTGTTCTCTGATACCGAGTTGTTCTTCATTTGCAAGTCTGCTGAGTACCAACTGACCCTGTATGCCGCCATCTACAATATAGATCACTCTGTCGCTCTGTGCGGCAACTTTGGCGCTGTGCGTTACCATCAAGATTCCCGTGCCCTCTCTGTTCGCCGCCGACAGTTCTCTCATCACATCACTTGCCGCCCTTGAGTTCAGCGCACCTGTAGGCTCATCGGCAAAGATCACTTTCGGTTCGTTGATCAATGCCCGGCACAGACAAGCTCTTTGGAGCTGACCTCCTGATACTTCGTTAATTTCACGTTTTGCCGTTTCGGCAATATTCAGACGCTGCATCAGCATTTCCGCTCTGCTGTTGACTTCGTTCCTGTTTCTGCCCGACTGATAACCGGGCAGAATGATATTATCAAGTATGCAAAGTTTTTTCATCATATACATCTGCTGAAAGATAAAACCCATTTCTAGCAGTCGGAGCTTTGAAAGCTCCTTTTTGTCCATTGCGCCTAAGTCCCTACCGTCAAAGCTGACGCTGCCCGAAGTCATCTTGTCCATACCGCTGACTGTGTAGAGCAGTGTTGATTTGCCGCTGCCGCTCGGACCCATTATGGCAACGAACTCCCCGTAGTCCATTTCAAAATTGACGTTTCTCAGAACTTCATTGGTGTAATCTTTGATCTGATACGTCTTGCAAAGATTCTGTACAGCTATTACCTTACTCATTTTGTCCTCCATTATTCGTCAGTGATATTCCAGACAGCGATATTTTTGATTCCTTTGAGGTTCAGCCATTGTGTGATCAATACGGTACCGATGATAATAACAGGTACAACACCGAAACTCAAAATATACTCAGGCAGGAATGTAAATCCTGTGATCTCCAGTGTTTCCATCAGCTGTCCCACAATGACCTGTCCTGCTGTTTTCAGCAGGATCTCTCCCAGAATGACAGACACGACCGAAAGGATCAATATTCGGAAAATATGTGACGCCTTGATCGTACCGTCGGTGAAGCCCATACTTTTGAGCAGCGCAATTTCCGATGTTTCCTCCGCGATGAAAATACTGGAGTAGAGATAGGTCAGCAATACCAGGATCAATAACACCGCACCGCCCATTACATATTCGAGCATTGTGAAAAGATCGTCATATTCGTACAGATTATCTTTAACAAATTCCTCTCCCGTCATCACCTGTGCTTCTCCGAACAATTCTTCAAGCTGTGCAAAGGCCTTTTCTTTTTCTGCGCCCTCTGCATCGATGATCGTTGCCAACCAAGTGTTATTATCCATCAGGTTTTCATATTCCGCTCCCAATACGGCGCGGGGCATTCCGCTTTCCATAAAGTTGATAAAAGACGTTACGGTGAAAGTTTCATCCTTATAGATCACGGAAAGTCCGTTTTCAGCATAGTGCGGCATTGACAGCGTGACCGTATCGCCAAGTTGTATGCCCAGTCTGCTTGCGGTGAAGTAACTGAGCGCCGCTTCATCACTCTTTTGCGGGATGCGTCCTCCTTCACGGTAAGCCAACCGGCTTATATCGCCCTTACCGTAAACCACTGCCATATCGATTTTCGTGTCGTTCAGTACAAGTGAAGCCAATGACATAGAGTGGTCGTCATCTATGTGTGCAGGGATTCCTGCTTTGCTGATGTCCTCATTGATGAGTGTCCAATAGTCTTTGTTTTCTGCTGTTGCCCGTTTCATATACTGCTCTGATTGTTCATCATTCAGCTCGATAAAAAAGTCCATTTGATAGATCATATCATATTTCAGAAAATCGGTACTGATGACTGTGTTTTTGATATTCACCGCAAAAAGAATGATCACGGCGCCGAGCGTATAGGCGACAAACAAGAACAAATATCTTTTGAATCGTTTGAGTATATCCGATGAAGCAAGATAAAATGCGGTCGGCATTTTCTTTCTCTTGTGCAGGAACATAACGGAGCTTTTGCCGAAACGTTCTCCCCTGTTTTCTCCACGGATGGCATCCATCACGGAAATCCGGTTGATCCTGCGCATTACCAACAATGAAAAGGCAATAATGATCGCTATAATAAACACTACAGAGATAATGCCGATCGCTGTAATGATGCCGTTCTCCGGCAGAATATTGCTGCTGCCGAACATTATCAGCAGTTCTTTTGACAAGGGGAAACCGACCACTATGCCGATAATGCCGCCTATGACGGTGAAAGCGATATATTTGGCGGCAAAGAGCCAGCGGAAACGGAAAGAATCAACCCCTATCGCCCTCATCATACCGATCTCTCTTTCTTCCTCTTTGAGAGCGGCGATCATCGTAAAGCGAATGGTCATTACGATAATCAGTATCAGGAACAGACATATTAGTGCCAAAAATACCGACAGCACATAACCTAATATGTATTCATCGCTAGTGCTGAACTCCTGTATCTCAATATCGGAAATCGGTGCTTTGTACCAAAGTGACTGAACGATCTCATCGGACACGGCAAAGGCTGCTCCCTCCACGTTTACACCGTAAAGGTCGGTAGTCACCGGAAATTCCGAGGAAAAAAATTCATAATCGGCATCCGAAACGATATACCATTTGAATCTGCCGATCTGAGGCTGCTTATAAAAACCTGCGATTTTCAGTTCGTAGATATTGCCCATATGTGTGACGATCTTCAGCGTATCGCCTGCTTGTGCCCCTGTAAAATTCCTCAGATTCTCCGCCACATAGACCGTGCCGTTTTCAACATAAAACGGTTTGTCATCCAGATCGAATACCAAGTCTTTGTCCTTTGGCAGCGTTGTCATATAATGGGTATAGGATGTAAAACTGTTGTCTTTCGCCTCGTCAAAGTGTTCAAAGTCAATGTTCATCGTTTCAAGTGTGATCATTTCTTTTCTGTAATAATCCTTGACGTGAGTGTTTTCGGTCAGAACTTTGTCATACTCACTGCGGTACTGCTGCTGCGGAGAACCTCCGTCGTTACTGAAAATCAGCATATCGGAGATATGACAGACCTCTTTGTTGCGTTCGTTTCCCGTAAAGAATTCATAAACCTGCACGGAGCTTACGAAAACCAATACGGCTGCAACCGTCATAAACAGAAATAACACGACATTCAAGCCTTTTTTCTGTTTCAGGTCGCTTTTCAGCATTTTCCAAAACATAACATCCCCCCTTGAGAAAAATTTCGGACTTTCAGTCCCTTTTTATGTTATTATAGCATAATTTATATTAAGAAATCCTTAAGACAAACCATCTTTTTTGAATTTTTTGTAAATTTCTGTTTTTAAGGGCTGCTGCACTTTTCTGTGCGGCAGCCCTGTTGTTTTTCTGATTATTTTACTTCCTGTTTTCTGGAGATGATCAGTCCTGCGGCGGTACTGACGGCGAAATAGACAAGAGCGGTCAGTATCGGTATGTATGCCTGACCGTTGACACACATTCTTTGCACCACACTCGGCGTATTGAAAAGCCAATACTGTGATATTTCCGAAAAGTCCTTGATACTGTAGGCGATGGTGGAAAGAATAGACGCAACAATATTCGGTATCACCAGTGACATTGCAATTGTCACACCCGTTTTTCTTATCACAATTGCAATCATATAGTAAACCGAAGTTATTGCAAGGAAAAGACACAGGTAGGATAGAATACACAAAATCATCTGTACGGCTGTCAGCTCGGAAATACCGCGCAGAAAAATTCCGCATATGATCATTCCGCCCAAAAGATAAACAACAGCAAGAACGATCACGGACACGCACGAAACAAGCAGCTTTGACAGATAGATCTGTGTTCGGGAGAATCCTCTGGAAAGTGTATTTTTCAGTGTTCCCATCGAATATTCCGAAGCGGTAAACACACTCACGCATATTGCCGCCAGAATACTGATCACACCGTCGGAAAGGAAATAATTCGCATATGACCACAGATAAGGTCTTGGCATAATAGAAAGTGCCATATCCACTGTTTCCTTGTCCATCCCCATTTCAAGGAGCATTTCGGTTGCCTGCTCGATACTCTCGCCGTTTCCGTTGCTGTTCCAGCCGTTCACCAGCAGCAATGACATCAATACTGCCAGACAAAAAGCAATAATGGAACATACGATCAGCGTTTTACTTTTGCGGAGCTTAATAAAATCCGATTTGATCAATCTGTTCAGCATTTTATTGTTCCTCCATTCTCTTGATAAAATAGTCCTCGGCGCTGTTTTCGTCATCGGATATGCCCGACACCACAATACCGGCTTTGAAAAGCTCGTTTGTCACCGCCCCAATATCCGAGATGGTATCCTGCACATATAACGTCCCGTCTGTGCCGATACTCACCTTGTCTGTGCCAAGAAATTTTGAAACAATTTCTTTGGCGGCTTCGGCGTTATTGGTTTTTATGACGGTGCGTTTGCCGCACTTTTTGGAAAGCTCCTCCGCGGTCAGTTCTTCCACCAGTCTGCCCTTTGCAATAATTCCGTAGCGTGTGGCGATTTTTTCCAGTTCACCGAGATAATGACTGGATATAAAAATGGTTTTTCCCTGATTTTTCAGTTTTAACAACAATTCCCGTATTTCAACAATACCCGTCGGGTCCAGCCCGTTGATCGGCTCATCAAGAATCAGAAAATCGGGATCACCCACCAGTGCCATTCCGATTCCCAGACGCTGCTTCATACCGAGAGAAAAATCCCTTGCCTTTTTCTTTCCCGTATCTACAAGACCGACAGTTTCTAAAATGGTATCAATTTCCTTTTTGTCGGTGCCGAGCATCGTACAAAACATATTCAGGTTTTCTCTTGCGGTCATATTAGTATAAAGAGCAGGGCTTTCAATCAGACTTCCGATATGTTTTCTTGCCTGTAAAAGATTCTCGCCGCCAAAAAATTCAAAAGTTCCTTCTGTCTGATTCGCAAGACCGAGAACGATTCGTATGAAAGTTGTTTTTCCGGCGCCGTTTTTGCCAACAAAGCCGTAAATATCCCCCTGCTTTACTGTAACAGAGATACTGTCAACCACCTTTGTATGAGAATATTCCTTGGTCAATTTTTCTGTTTTAAGAACATAATCCATTCTTCTGCCTCCTTTATATACTTTTTGTATATTATTAATTTTTAATACTTACTGTATTAATATACAAAAAGTATAACATTACAAATCGTATTAAATATCGTTTTTCTCCTCAATTTCAAGAATAATCCCCGATTGTTCGAGATAAGTGATCGTAAACACTTCGCCGTTATCGGCTTCGGTTCGCAGCCTGATAAATTCATCAAGACTTAATGCTTTTCCGTAAAGATATTTGTTGCCGATATTGATTTTATAGTTCACGGTAAACTGATAAAAGCCGTCCTCCATTTCAAACAGTGGAACAATGTCAATGGTTATATATGCCCGTTTTTCAATGTCCTCTTTGGCGATACTCTGGAGTTTCAGCGGAAATCCGCGGATTTTTTTCTTTGCTGTTTCTCTTGTCACTGTCCGTACCTCTTTTACACTTACTGTATTTTTAGCAATAAAAAATACAGTAAGTTATATCATTTTATCGTCAGCTTTTTTAATTCCTCTTTCTTTGATTGGTCAACTCTGTACGAATCGCATATTTTGCGAATAGTGCGGTTATGCGTATCTTTGTCAAAGACCTTATTTTCGATGTACGGCAGTGTTTTTTCCGGAAATTTAATGAAACACTCCGCAGCCGCCCACGCAACCGCCATAGATGAATAATATTCCTCTGTATTGATTGTTCTGAGTGCTTTTACTGTTTTGTCAATATACGCGTCATTCACATAATAACAAAGAAGCATTACCGCCCCGAAACGCTTTTCAAATTCCTGATCGGAACGGATATAGGTCTGTAAAAAATCCCACACACGCTCACGGTTTTGATTGGTGAATTTCAGCGTGGAGCAGAAACTGTCACAAACACCCCAACTGTCTATCAGCGGCACAAAATCCCGAATCAGCACAAGCCTGCTTTCGGTATCAGTCTTCAAATACCCTATCACCATACCGTGCAGCATTTTTTCTTCGTGGTAAAAATCCTCCCCCTGAATAACATCCGTTCCCTGTTCTCTTGCGAGCTTTTTCGCATATTCACGCAAAACGGGAATCCGTATGCCGAGAACATTTTCGGCGCTGGGTGTCAGCTTTTCGGTAAAGGACGCTAACTCTTTTTCCGACAAACTTTCAAGATGTTTTCTTACATCACTGTTCATTTTTTTCTCCTTTATTTTCTTTCCGTAATTTTAACACTTTTCTGACAGATAAAACGAGAAAAAGCAGAGCGATGGTAACAAAGAAAATACCGACTATGATGTTGCTTTCGATCAAAAATACCATTCCCATCGCAAACAGACCAACAATCACACCCACAACAAAAAGTACGACGATCGCAAAAAGCGGATAACGAATCCATTTCGGAACCTTTTTGTTGGTTCCGCCTTCCACAACCAAATCTGCGATTGCTTCAAAAAGAATTTCAAAGATGATCTCCATTGTCTGCACATCCTTTCTTTATATACAATCAGTATATTATAACGATTTGTATAATACGATACGTATATATCAATCATTTATTACTATTTGTATATTATACTATCAGTAATCATTATACTTTTCGTATATATTAAAAATCCGCTTCGTTTTCGTATTCTGTAACAACATTGATCACTGCCTGTCCGTAACGGGCAACTTTGGATTCACCGAAACCGCTGATTTTATGTAAATCGGAAAGCTTTCGCGGACTGTAGGCGGCAATTTCCCTGAGTGTCGCATCGCTCAGTATCGCAAACGCAGGCACACCCGAACTGACAGCAAGCTGCAAACGCTTCTTTTTCAACCGCTCCAACAATGCTTCATCAATAATCAAATGTTTTGTTTCGCCGCCGACAACAATATGCGAAGAATCCACTCGGCTTTCTCCGACACAGATACTACAGTTGTTGCACGGCGGATAAAATTCCTCTCCAAAATATCTGAGAATCCTTTTTCGCAGACATACAGTGGTTGACGTTGAATAAAAGGTCATCAGTTTCAGCTTTTCCAGTTCCGCTTCAATATAGCGTTCCCGCTCAGTGTCATCTGTGATGTTCTCTTTGTCGGCACCGTTTTTGATGAGAAACTCATTCAGCTTGACATCTCTGCCGCTGTATAAAAGAATACAGTCGGACGGCTCGCCGTCACGTCCGGCACGTCCTGCCTGCTGATAGTATTCCTCCATATTCTGCGGCATATTGTTATGGATAACATATCGGACATTCGGCTTGTCAATACCCATACCGAATGCATTTGTTGCCACAATAATTTTGGTTCGGTCATAGATAAATTCATTTTGGTTGTAGGCTCGGTCATTGTCGGACATTCCTGCGTGATACGGCAATGCCGAATAACCACTTTCGGCAAGAATCCTTGCCAGCTCATCCACACCTTTTCTGGTAGAGCAGTAAATGATTCCCGATTGCTCCTCGTTTCGTGAAACATAATCCAGTATGAACTTCGTTTTGTCTATCGGCTTATACGTTCCAAAATAAAGATTTTCTCTGTCAAAACCCGTTGTGACGGTATAAGGATCAATCAGACGGAGATTTCGGGAAATATCACGTTTGACTCTTTCGGTCGCCGTTGCGGTAAAGGCGGCAATAACGGGACGTTTCGGAAGTTTCGCCACAAAATCCGCTATCTGAGTATAGCTCGGTCGGAAATCGTGTCCCCACTGTGAGATACAATGCGCCTCGTCAACCGCCAAAAGCGAAATATCATTATTCACCGCAAAGTCAACAAAACTTTCGGTTTCCAGACGTTCGGGAGCAACATAGATAATTTTATAGACTCCCTTTCGGGCATTGGCAACCGCCAGCTCCAATTGTCGGGGAGATAGGGAACTGTTGAGATAAGCCGCACGGACACCCATCGAGATCAGCGTCCTTACCTGATCCTGCATCAGTGAGATCAGCGGTGAAATCACGATCGTGATACCGTCAAAGGCAAGCGCCGGAATCTGATAGCATATTGATTTTCCGGCACCTGTCGGCATTACCGCAGAAATATCTCTGCCCGAAAGAATATGGTTGATGATACTTTCCTGACCCTTTCTGAAAGAGTCATAGCCATAATATTTTTTCAGCAGATCATCAATATTACTCAACTTTCCTCGCCTCCCATATCCATTCGCTCATAATGCTTTATTTCCAATTTGCCGCTTAACAGCTCCATATCATTCAACAGCACCAAACGTTCTTTTTGCGGCTTTGTCAGTTTCTTGATATAAAACTCCAGCTTTGCCGCAGATGAGCGGCTGTCGCTCTGCCATACAGCAAGAAGTGTTTTTGCCGTATGCGATTTCGTATATTTTGCCGCATTTTTATCCTTTGTCAGGTGCTGACGGATCCGCTTTTCAAGATTGTTCGTCATTCCCGTATAAATAGAATGATCTTCGCAGCGAAGCATATACGTATAATACATTACTTTCTGTTTCTTCTCGCCATTTCCTCGTGGTCGGAAACGATCGCACTGTGAAGCTCCATACTGTCCCACCATATATTGGTAGGTGTCACAACGGCTTTCAGTGGTATTCTGCCGACACCGTTCTTGTTCAAGGCACGAATCAGATTGTCAATATCACGTCTTGAAAAACCGTACATTAAAAGCATTTCATCGGCAAACGGTATATCATTGAAAGTACCCTCGACCGGCTGAAAATCCTTATCACCGACCAAAACACCGACAGGCTGATGATAGTCAGCTCTTTCAATCACTCTTACACCGATTTTGAGCGGAAGTGCAGAACGTCTGATTTTTGCTGTACGCTCCTCACTGAAATTATAAAGCAAAACTAATTTTTTCATAGTACACCTCTGATATTGATTATTTTATATCCACTGAATAAATGCCGTTTTGTCGTTGCTGTTGCAGCCGGCTTAAATTCCCTCCACAAATATCCAATCCTTTTCATCTGCATATTTTTTGAATTTGTATATCTGCACTTTGGTAAGCTGCGGATCAAAGGTAAGATCACCGACTTGAAATTCATTATTCCGTATCCTACCGTGTAAAGAATCGAGAAATCCATAAACGTCTTTGTCGGATCTTTTCAATCCTTCTCGTCCTTCCTCGTCAAGATAGTCATAGCCGCCTGCATCACAGAATATTGTCAACGCTGTTGCCAGCTCACAGAATGGATTGTTGACAATGATTTCGGGAATTTCCAATCCGTCATCATAGTTATAATCTTCAGCAATCGTATGAAGTAATTCTGCATTGTCCGTTTCCCTTATCTGAGCCAAAATTTCCTCTGTTACATCACCGTAAAGTATCGTATCAACAATCCTCGTCACTTCTTCACTCAACTCCAAAACCTCCCCTTATCAAATTTCTTCCGTTCCCCCCGCAGGGCAATTATGCATTCATTTTCAGTCCGTGTCGAGTTTGAGGACTGCCATAAATGCTTCTTGGGGTACTTCGACGGTGCCGAGCTGACGCATACGCTTTTTGCCCTCTTTCTGCTTTTCGAGAAGCTTTTTCTTTCGGGTAATGTCGCCGCCGTAACACTTTGCCAGAACGTCTTTCCGCATTGCCTTGACGGTTTCACGGGCGATAATCTTTCCGCCGATACACGCCTGAATCGGTACTTCAAACAACTGACGCGGAATTTTCTCCTTGAGCTTTTCCGCCATTTTTCTTGCTCTGCCATAGGCTTTGTCTGCGTGAATAATAAATGACAATGCGTCCACCACATCACCGTTGAGCATAATATCCAGCTTGACAAGTTTTGATTCCTCGTAACCCGTCACTTCATAGTCAAATGACGCATAACCTCTTGTGCGCGATTTGAGTGTATCAAAAAAGTCATAGATGATTTCCGCCAGCGGCAGCTGATAATGTATGTCAACACGGTCTGCGTCAATATATTTCATATCCTTGAATACACCGCGTCTGTCCTGACAAAGTTCCATTATGTTTCCGACATATTCCGACGGTGAATAAATATGTGCGTCCGTCATCGGTTCTTCGGCTTTGGCGATTTGTCCAGGGTCGGGGTAGTTGGTCGGATTATCGATCATTTCAACATTGCCGTCGGTGGTGGTAATTCTGAAAATAACGCTCGGCGCGGTCGTGATCAGGTCAAGATTATATTCACGCTCCAAACGTTCCTGAATAATCTCCATATGGAGCAGTCCGAGGAATCCGCAGCGGAATCCGAAACCGAGCGCCACCGATGTTTCTGGCTCAAACGAAAGAGAAGCGTCGTTTAACTCCAACTTTTCGAGTGCGTCACGCAAATCGGGATATTTCGCACCGTCGGCAGGATAAATGCCGCAAAATACCATCGGCTGCACCGCACGATAACCGGGAAGCGGTTCGGGAGCAGGATTTGCCGCCAGTGTAACCGTATCACCGACACGTGCGTCACTGACGGTCTTGATCGACGCGGCAATATAGCCTACTTCGCCTGCATAAAGCGCCTCGGTAGGTTCAAGACTTGTCGCGCGCATAAATCCGCACTCCACCACGGAAAACTCCGAACCCGTTGCCATCAAACGAATGGTATCGCCCGAATGTAGTTCGCCCTCTTTGACACGAACATAGATAATGACACCCTTGTAGCTGTCATAGTAGGAATCGAAAATAAGTGCCTGCAACGGCTTTGCGCAGTCCCCTTCGGGCGGCGGCACCAATTTGACAATCTGCTCCATTACATTGTGAATGTTCAGTCCAAGTTTTGCCGAAACGCACGGTGCGTCATCGGCAGGAAGTCCTATAACATCTTCCACTTCGGCTTTCACCCGTTCGGGGTCGGCACTCGGAAGGTCAATTTTGTTGATAACGGGAACGATTTCCAGTCCTGCGTCCAGTGCCAGATAAGTATTGGCAAGCGTCTGCGCTTCAATGCCCTGTGAAGCGTCAACCACCAGAACTGCACCCTCACAAGCCGCCAGCGAACGCGAAACTTCATAGTTAAAGTCAACGTGTCCGGGTGTGTCGATCAGATTAAAGATGTACTCCTCACCATCGTCCGCTTGATACAGAAGCGTTACGGCGTGTGCCTTGATCGTGATTCCTCTTTCGCGCTCCAGATCCATATTGTCAAGAAGCTGGTCTTCCATATCACGAATCGCAACGGATTGTGTTTGTTCCAAAATACGGTCGGCAAGTGTGGATTTGCCGTGGTCGATATGGGCAATAATGCTGAAATTTCTGATTTTATCCTGATTCAATGCCATTTTAGCCACCTGCTTTTCAAAATAAATATACTTTTTAATTATACCACACCTGTAATGCCTTTGTAAATCAAAATAAAAAACAGTGACACAAATTAATGTATCACTGTTTCAAAGTTTTCAGTCAAGCCTTTTGCAAAAGGGTTGCGGAAATCAGGGGGGCAGCGCCGCCCCGATTGTTCCTCACACAAAAACTTATTTGAGGACAATCACGCTGAATGCAGGAAGCGTTACACTCTGCTCCTTGACAGAGATCACATCTGCACCCTCCGCCGTGTCCTCTTTTGATGATTCGTCCTTTGAACCGTCACCCAAAAGGAGATCATCAATATCAGATTCATTGGTTTGTTCTTTCAGACCGTCGCCCGAATCGGCAAGCAGATAACCGCGCACCTCATTGATCTTGAAAGTATCGGACGGAACTTCTACCGTTGCCGTTTCCTCGCTAAGATTATATATCACCATTACACTGGAATCGTTGTAGGTCGATACATAACCTGCCGTCTTTTTGTTATCGTCAAAGCTGACCGCTTTCAATGTTCCTCTTGCAATTTCGGGATTTTGGCTGTTCAGTCTTACCGCTCTCTTATAGAAATTCAGAAGGGAATCTTCGTCTTTCAGCGCTTCTTCCACCGTCTGTTCGGGAAGCTCATCATAGTTGGCGCCCGGTATGGACGAAACATAGCCTGTTGTGTCCGTTTTTGACCAATACATTCCCTGACGTTTATCGGGGTCGTTGTCTGCCGTACTGGTCATTGCGATCTCCTCGCCGTAATAAATAAACGGGTTGCCCGGCGAAAGAATATAAAGTGCCGCACCAAGCTTTCTTGCGGTATTCGTCATAAAGAAGCCTGCACTTCTGCCCGTATCGTGGTTAGAGATAAACGGCGCATTAATCGCATTCGGATTATTGGCGGTAATGGTTTCCTGCCAGCTTGCCAAAGATTCAACATAGTTCTTTGCATTCTGACGCGATACTGCTGTTTTCACATTACCTGTACCACCCTGCTTCGAGAAATCAAAGAAGCTGTCAAGTCCCGATTTGTAATATTCGGCAATGGTCGGAGAATTTGTCCAGCATTCGCCTACCATATATACATCGTCCTTCACGGTCTTTGCATAATCGTACAGCCATTTCAAATCCTCGATGGAATCCTCGTTCCCTGTACTTTCATACCACAGAACGGCGTCCAGACGGAAACCGTCAACACCGAGATCGATCCAGTACTTCACAATGTCTTCAATTTCTTTTCTGACATTCTCATTTTTCAGATTCAGGTCGGGCATATCCGAATCAAACTGACCCTCATAATACCAGTTGTCAAAACCCACAGCGCGCCAGCCGTCATCGGTCTTATTCTGTTCAAAGTGATAATATTGTGCATAGCCGTCGGTTTTGCCCTGTTTCAGCTCCTGAACCGCCTTTTTGTACCATTCGTGTGTACGGGAAGTATGATTGATCACCAAATCGATGATCACATTAATATTACGCTTGTGTGCCTCGTCCGTCAGCGTTTTGAAATCATCATTGGTACCGTACAGTTTATCAACGGTTTCATAGTCGCTGATATTGTACTTATGATAGGACGGTGACTGCATTATCGGCATTAGCCAAATACCCTCTATGCCGAGGTCATCCGTGGTACTTGGGTCTCCGTCATTCAGATAGTCCAGCTTTTTGGTAATACCGTTGAGGTCGCCCACGCCGTCGCCGTCACTGTCATAGAACGAATACGGGAAAATTTCATAATACGTTCTGTACTTATCACTTGACGGTTCATAAGTATTTTTAAAACCGCCGTCCTCCGGAATAGCGAGAGAACCGTCCGCCGATACGGACGCAGCCGAACCCTCTGCCGGAGCCGTTGATTCCGTATTTTCGGAGTTTGTATTACAGCCGGAAAGCACCGTGGAAACTGTCAGTGCCCCAATCAGCACCGCAGAAACAATTTTCTTTTTGATCATTTAGCATTCTCCTTGTTGTATAAAGATAAAGCAGGGAAGCGAATGCGTCCCTGCTTTGAGTTTTGAAATCAGCCCTTTACGGCACCGCCCGTTACACCTGCAACATAGAATCTCTGCATAATAACGAAAAGAATCGTGATCGGGATAGCGATAACAACCGCACCTGCACAGAATGTTGTGAAGTATTCGGTAACGAACTCTTTTTCAATCATTTTATAAAGACCGAGAGCAACCGTATAGGTTTCCTGGTTATCCTTCATAAAGTAATCTACGAAGATGTAGTCTGTCCACGGACCGATAAAGGTGGTAAGAGCCGTATAAACGATAATCGGCTTTGAAAGCGGAAGAATAATGATCCAGAAGATCTGGTTTCTTGTTGCGCCGTCGATTTTTGCCGCCTCGTCCAGTGAACGGGGAATCGTATCGAAGAAGCCCTTTGCAACCTGATAGCCAAGACCTGCACCTGCCGAATAAACGATCACCAGTGCAACCAGTGACTTACCAAGACCGAGGATCTCCATAATGTTGTATGTAGCAGCCATTGACATAAAGCCGGGGAACATACCGAGGATAAGACCTATGTTCAGGAAAGTTTTTCTTGATTTAAAACGCAGACGGCTGAATGCATAACTTACCATCAAGATAAACAGTGTTGAAATGATACAAGTGAAAATCGCAACGATAAGTGTATTCAGGAACCACTGACCGAACATAAAGTCTTCATTGTTAAAGAGCTTGATATAGTTGCCAAAGGTCCACTTCTGCGGTAAGAAATGCGACGAGGACATACCCTTCTCACCCTCGAAGGAACGGAGGATAAGCCAAACGATCGGGAATATCCAGATAAGAACCATTACGGAAAGGATAATATAGACTGCGACATTGACCGCCTTTTTGCGCGCAGCATAGCCTTCCTTCATCGTTGAACCCTGAGTTGTATTTGTCACGAGAACTCCTCCTCATTCTTTGATGCTTTCGACATATTAAATGTGATGAGCGAGCCCAATGCACAGATAATAAATACGATAATGCCGATTACGGCTGAGAGGTTGTAGTCCTTACTGTCTTTCGTCAGCTTGTACAGCCAAGTTACGAGAAGGTCGGTTTCACCTGCTGCGTAATAGTTTGTCGCTGACGGACCGCCGCCCGTAAGCAGGTAGATAACGTTGAAGTTATTGATATTGCCTACGAAGGTTGTGATCAGGTAAGGGGTCGTTACGAAGAAAATGTAGGGGAATGTGATCTTTGTGAACTGCTGTACAGCGTTGGCACCGTCAATACGTGCGCTTTCGTACAGATCTTCGGGAATGTTCATCAAAAGACCCGAAGAAATCAGCATTGTATAAGGAATACCAACCCACATATTAACAATAATGATCATTACTTTTGCCCACATACCGTCGTCGAGGAACGGATAATGTGTACCGAACATTGCATTAAGACCATTATCCTTATCAAGAAGCAGTCTCATAATGAGAAGTGTTACGAATTGGGGAACAGCCGCAGTGATAACGAACATTGTTCTCCAGAAGCCCTTGAACTTAATGCCCTTCTTGTTGATGAGAAGTGCAAGAATAATACCGAAAATGTAGTTAGAGAAGGTTGCGAAGAATGCCCAGATAAGTGTCCAGACAAGGATTCGTCCGAATGTTTCCGATTTCTGGGGATTGGAATAGAATACGTCAGCAAAGTTGCTGAAGCCTACCCACCAGTAGAAACGTCCCGGCGGCAAATGTTTCTCGTTATAGTTCGTAAATGCCATAAATATCGTAAAGATAATCGGCAGAATGGTGAACGTACAGAGAAGAAGAACCGGAAGTGTGAGAAGTGTGATGTGAAAACGCTCATCAAGGAAAGTTTTCATCTCTGCAATAAAGTTGAGAGGCTTCTTACCTTCCTTCAAAGTCATCTGTGTTGCATAGGCACTTTTGGTATTTGCGATATAAACCGCAAAGAAAGCAACCGTAATAATCAGTGAAAGAACCGCAAACAGAAGAATCCTGTTGGAATCGTCGTAGGTATCGGGGTTAACGATCGTCTGTGTACCCCAGTCATCTTCGACTTTCTGCAAAGCTTCCTGACCGATACAGCCGTCAACAAAAACGTCGATAGGCTGACCATCTACTGTTGCCGTTGTTTTTACATTCATACAGTAAAGCTTTGAAATATAGCCTACACCGAAGCTGAACATAAAATATATGTATGCAATTTCCGTTGCAAGGAAAATCAGTCCCTTTGCGATCTGACGGTGGAACATACTGCCCGCACCCATTATTATGTAGGACAGCTTTGTGCCGATGTCGCCCTTGGCGAAGCGGCTGCCGTAGCCCTTAAAGCCGTTTCCTATCCACATAAAGAACTTCTTGATGAACAAACCGATAAGACGGAAGAAATTTCCGACCGCTCCCGGAATTCCCCTAAAGAAGGACTTTATCTTGTAGGCGATACGCTGTCCTTTGGTCATCTGGACATAGTCAAGATAATCCATTCATATACAACTCCTTTTTAATTATTTCAGAGATTTAAACATTGATTGCGGTGAAATAGGAGTAGCCTGTGTGTTTGCTGACACAAGCTACCCCATTCACTGTAAATATTGATAAATCAGCAAGAATAATTAATCAATTTAATAAAACAGGGTAATAAATTAGCCCTTGAACTGAGTAACGAGGTCACTGAGCTTCTTGTTCAGCTCTGCGTCCGTAAGTTTACCCTTTGCGTTAAGAATTTCGCTGCCAAGACCTGCGATGTTGGAAGCCCAGTACTTACCGCCTACGCTGCTGCCCTGCGGATGTGCAAACTCACGCTGAGCGGCAATAGCCTGCTGAGCGGGATCTGCCTTGATGGTTTCATCTTCCAGTGCATTCTTGTTGGTCGGAATAAGACCTCTTTCATTATAACGCTTGATCTGTGACTGCTCGCTTGTGAGGTAATAAGCAAGAGCCTGTGCGGTTGTCGGATATTTTGTAAATGCATTGACACCAACAACTTTGTAACCGCCGAAGGAATGAAGCTGTTTCTGCTCGCCGTCCATCAGAACAGTCGGAAGCTTTGCTGCGCCTACGTTCTGCTCGCCAAGTGCGTCTTTAATGTCACGTCCGCACCAGGTACCGATAATCGCAGCAGCAAATTTGCCTTCCTTGAAGCCCTGCTGAACTGTTGAGTTATCACCCGATGAACCTGCTGCACCGATAAAGCCGTTATCTACGTTTTCTGCAATATGGCACATCGCCTTTGCAGCGCTCAGACCTTCGGGTGTGTTGTAGGTCGCTGTCTGCTTACCGTCCTTATACTCGATCGTACAGCCTGCGGTAAAGAAGAAGCTTGTGCTGTACCAACCGTTGGCAATATCAAAGAATACGCTCTTGTTGGCAGCCTTTGCCTTTGCGATCATTGTGTCGAAATCCTTAACATCGTCTTCACTGAGAACTCTCTTGTCATAATAGAGGAAGTAACCGTTATCAGATGTTTTCGGGAATGCATACGGTGTGCCGCCGCTTGAGCAAACAGCCACTGCATCGTCTGTGTTGTTCTTCTTAACATTGCCGTTGAATACGTTGGAAACCTTTGCGATTGCTTCGGCTTCAACAAGCTGTGAAAGCTGGTCATCAGCAAAATTAAATACGTCTGCACCGTCTTTCGGTGATTCGATAATCTTTCCGCCTGCTGCGTCCTCACCGATAGCGCCGTTGGGCTTAATGGAGAATGTGTATCTGCTGTCGGCATACTTATCCTCAAATTCCTTAATCAGCGTTTTCTCGAATTTAAGGTCGCCGCTCGAACACCATACCTTCATTGTGATCTTGCCGTCTGTTTTTTCTGCTTCAGCGGCAATTTTATCCTTGATCAGCTTAATTGTTTCATCACTTTCAAGGTCAACAACAGATTCCTCTGCGGAAGTATCTCCCGAAGCATCACCCGAAGCAGTCGAAGCTGCTGTTGAAGTTGTGGTTGTCGAACCGCCCGAAGAACCGCTGCCCGAATTACAGCCAACAAGCGAGGTAGCCGCCATCATAGCAGTAAGTACGAGAGCAACCGCCTTTTTAGAATTACTTGCCATAGTTAAAGATCCCTCTTTCATTAAAATTTTTCGTTTTTCAACTGCACGTCTGTGCCACAAGGCATCGGAATGTGACTGCAAATTTTTGTCGACACACAAAAATTAGGCATTCTTCTGCCGCTATATTAATAATAGCATACAGATTGTTTGATTTCAACAGCTCATTGTTATTTTTATTCATATCAATAAAAAATGGTTATATCATTTGTATAATTTAACGTCATAATATTGATTTTTTTACGTTTATCACAAAACGATATTAATTTTTTTGTATAAGTTGTCGCTATTCCCTTTGTGCATTTTGACTATGAAAATTTTTAACAAAATCATCAAATGATCACTAAGCTGTAAATTTTCGCCCTGATAAACGGTAAAATGATCCGTTTATCGCTCTGCAAAAAATTTTTTATGTCAAAATACACAAAGTATAACCAAACGTTTTTTTCGTGCTGTTTGTATAACATTTCACCGCATATTTTGTGCACCATATCATTTTTTCTTGTCAAAATATTTCTTTTTATATTCTTTTTGCCATACCGTGATTTTACATTTTGTATATTTTCAAAAAATCAGCCTGCACAAAGCTGTTGCGATCATTATGCTGCCCGAAACCGCCCCGAAATATTTTTCTTTGAAAAGTGCCGCCTTCCGCAGTTTTTTTGCCGCCTGTTCTCCGCAGCACAAAAATACCATCTGGAACACGCCGCATATGATCGGTACCAAAATCACCGAACCGCCTCCCACGCCTGCGCCGATTCCTGCTGCGAATGAATCCGCCGACAGCGCAAGACCGATAAAGACCGCCTCCGCTGTATCAATACTGGCAGACTCATCCCTATCGCACTCTGTAGGATTCCCCAGAATTCCGGCGGATATTCCGAATGGATTTCTTTTCTTTTTCCGACAGTTCTTTTTGTTGTTTGAAAATGCGCCAACGATCACATAGATACCCACAACGGCAAGTAGTGCTGCTCCGAGTATTTTTCCGACCATTGTGGGCAGTAAATCACCGATCATTACACCGCACAAAACGGCACAGCCTGTCACCATCACCGAAACCGCCATTATCACCAGCTTTGCTTTCAGCGGTGTCCGAATGCCTGCCAGTCCGCACGAAGCTCCGATACTCAGCGCATCTATACTCAAAGCCGCCGAAAGCAGCAAAATTTCCGATAGGCTCACAACCTCACCCCAAAAACAGTTATTCCCTACCATAATATGACATTTCCAATGCGGTGTTAATTCGGAATGTAAGAGCCTGTTTAATATCTGTCCGTGCGGTGCTAAGATTTTAAACAGGCTCTAAGTATAATTCGGCGGCAAACACTGTATATATTGTAAAGAAAAAGTTTGGGAGAGTGAAGCTATGGAATGGTACAGTATATCCTATGAAAAAGCTGCCAATGAACTGAAAACGGATATCAATAAAGGTCTTTCAAGTGCGGAAGCGCTGAACCGAAAAAAACAATATGGCGAAAATGTCCTCACTCAAAAAAAGCGTCAGGGAGTCGTTTCCAAATTTTTGTCACAGTTCAAAGATTTTATGGTGCTGATCCTTCTGGCAGCGGCAGCCGTATCGTTTGCGACGGCTTTTGTCAGCGGTGACGGGGATTTTATCGACCCGATTATGATTCTTCTGATCGTGATTTTAAATGCCGTGATCGGAACGGTTCAGGAATGTCGTGCGGAACACGCGATTGATTCCCTGAAAAAACTTTCCGCGCCGCATTCACGGGCAGTACGAAACGGCAAGATCGTCAAACTGCTGTCCTCCGAAATTGTTCCGGGAGATATTATCTGTGTGGAATCGGGAGATATGGTTTGTGCGGACGCCCGTTTGTGTGACAGTATGTCGCTCAAAGCGGAAGAATCCGCACTCACGGGCGAATCCGTTCCGAGTGACAAACGGCACGATACGGTTCTTCCCTCAAAAACACAGCCCGCCGACAGGTCAAATATGCTTTATTCCTCTACCTATATCACCGCCGGTCACGCCAAAGCCATTGTCACCGCCACCGGTATGAACACACAGGTGGGCAAGATCGCTTCAATGATCGACAGTGAGGAAAGCCCTCAGACGCCGCTCCAAAAAAGTCTTGCCAAAACGGGGAAAATATTGGGAATCGGCGCTGTCCTGATCTGTATTGTCATTTTTATTCTCGGTCTTTTGCAGAAGATCCCGACACTTGAAATGTTTATGATCTCCATTAGTCTTGCCGTTGCTGCCATTCCCGAAGGTCTGCCTGCGGTCGTTACCATCGTTCTGGCGCTCGGCGTCCGCAAAATGGCGCTGCACCGTGCGATCGTCCGCCGACTTCCCGCCGTTGAAACGCTCGGCAGCGCAAGCGTTATATGCTCGGACAAAACGGGAACACTGACCCAAAACAAAATGACCGTCACGAATCTGTCAACAGCAAGCGGAACGATCAGCTCACACTCTCCGCAGGGAACCTTGATTCTCACCAATGCCGCTCTTTGCTGCAACAGCACTTTGACCAGCATCAAGGGAGAGCCGAAAGCCGACGGCGACCCGACAGAAGCCGCCATTGTTACGGCAGCGGCAAAAGTCAACCGTATGAAATCCGACCTTGACCGTGAATTTATCCGCATTAATGAATTCCCGTTCGATTCCAAACGAAAGCTGATGACTACCGTTCACAAACTGCCGACAGGCGGTTTCCGTGTCATCACCAAAGGTGCCTGTGATATTCTTCTTTCCCTCTGCACAATGTCAAATACAGGTTCGGGCGCTGTTCCGATCAGCGGCACGAAATCAAAAATCACCACCATTAACAATACACTCGCACAAAAGGCGATGCGTGTCATTGCCGTTGCCTATAAAGACTGTCCGAGCCCCCCGAAAAACATTGCGGAAGCGGAAAGCGGTCTGACATTCTGCGGTCTGATCGGAATGGTTGACCCTCCGCGGCCACAGGCGAAAAGTGCTGTATCACGCTGTAAAAAGGCTGGCATTAAAACTGTAATGATCACGGGCGACCATATTATCACAGCTCAGGCGGTCGCCTCGGAACTGGGTATCTACCAAAGCGGCGACAAAGCCGTTACGGGTGCGGAACTTGACAAAATCAGTGATTCCGAGTTGGAACGGAATATTTATTCTTACTCTGTTTTTGCCCGTGTTTCTCCTGAACACAAAATGCGTATCGTCAAAGCGTTCCAGTCAAGAGGTGCTGTCGTTGCAATGACGGGCGATGGTGTGAATGACGCTCCTGCGCTGCGCTGTGCCGACATCGGCTGTGCAATGGGAATCAGCGGTACGGACGTTGCCAAAAATGCCGCCGATATGATACTGACCGATGACAACTTTTCCACCATTGTCGAAGCCGTTGAGCAGGGGCGCGGTATCTTCGACAACATTCGCCGCACGATCCACTTTCTGCTGTCAAGCAATATCGGTGAAATTCTGACCGTGCTTTGTGCGTTTTTGATGAAGCTGCCTTCTCCGCTTCTTGCGCTCCAGCTTTTGTGGGTCAATCTTGTCACCGACTCGCTCCCTGCGCTTGCGCTTGGCGTGGAGCCGTCCGACCCCGAAATAATGGAAAAACAGCCCTCGGACACGGGGCACAGCATATTCCACGGAAAAGCCGCCAAAAATATCATCATTGAGGGCTGCTTTATCGGCGCGCTTTCGTTTCTTGCCTATACGATAGGACGGATATTTTTTGACAGCGGCGGCGAGCCGATCACGGGAAGGACAATGACCTTTGCCGTTCTGAGTATCAGTCAGTTGGTACACTCATTCAATCTCCGCAGCGACCATTCCCTGTTTAAAACAGGCTTTTTGGGCAATCCAAAGTTGGTGCTTGCATTTATGGTCGGATTATTGATGCAAATTTCCGTCATCTCCATACCGCTTCTTTCACAGGTATTCAAAACCGTTCCTCTGACAACTGCTCAATGGGGAATCGTAACCGTTCTGTCACTTGTTCCGCTTCTTGTGGTTGAAATCGAGAAAGCGGCCAATAAAGAGAAAAATATTTGATGGTATTTTCAAAATTAATAATTTCTTAACACATTCATTTGTCGAATCATCTATAATGAATTACAATTTAGATGTACAGTCTGCCATACGGGCGGCGGAATACTGCACATATAAAATGCCGTAAAGGGCTTTTGATTTCGGAGAGCGGCAAAAAGACCAAATATTGAAAAATGTTGGCGGAGAAATTCCGCAGAAAGGAAAACAACTATGGATTTATTTAACAAAGCATCACAAATCGCACAAAGTGTGGGTGAAAATGTCGTTAATTCGGCAAAAACCGTCAGCTATAAGCTGAATGCCTCTCCCGAACAAAGAGAGCTGGCAGGTCTTAAAATTCAGCTCAGCAATGTCACAAAAAAACTGGACACCTACTACACCGAGATCGGCAAAAAGTATGTTGCGTATGTCAACGACAACTCTACAGGAACATTTACCGTTGAGGATATTATCGAAAAGATGACACCCGAACTGGAGTTGGTGGCGGAGCTTGAAGAAAAGATCCAGCAGAAACAGCAGGAAATCAAGGACAATGAACTGGAACGCGCAAGACAGAAAGCGCAGGATGAGTTTGACAGAGAAAAAGAAAAGCTTGAAACGGCGCTCACCATCGACATCATCACGGTGGAAGAATACACAGAAAAGCTCGAAACCGCCAAAAAGAAGCTTGACAATTTCGATGCACTCCGCAAGCTAGAATTACAGTACAAAATGCAGATCATCACCAAAGAAGAATATGACGCAAAGGTCAGCGCAATTCTTAAATGATGAATATTTAACCATACAACAAACGGGGCAGTTTCCGAACTGTCCCGTTTGTTGTTGTTAAAGATGTTGATATTTCTTTTTGAGATGGAACGAGAAAGAATAAATGACAGGAAAGACAAAAAGAATCGCCATATCGAGCAGCAGCGCCCAAAGATCTGACGGCAGTGCCAATGCAGCGATCAATATAATGATACCGCCCATCACCCACATTTTTCCCGCTATTCTGTGGGTGCTGTGCCAGTTTTCCTCATCTTTCAATGTCCAGGGCGTTCGTATTCCTATGATATAATTTTGGTGGCATTTCGGGAAATAATTTCCTGTCATAATAATCAGGCTCCCGAAAAGCACTTCTACGAAAAGTACAATATTGACCGGATATCCCAGAGCATTTGCGTATATCACAGCGCTTGTACATACGCTGATCGTCGGAATCAGCCAAAGCAAAAGCCTCCAAATCTTTCCCTCTGATTTTTGTAAACACGCAAGGACAACCATCATCATATGTTCTGCCAAAAGCAAAAGCGGAAGAAAAAATACAATTTCGGCTTTTTCGCTGTAACTGTCAACATTGCCGTTAAAATCAAAATGGGCAGGTATCTGTCCGGGCAGGTCATTCCAAAGAAGAAGTCCCGTTATGATCGGAAGCAGACACACCACTGCCGTAATGATGACCGGTTTTCGATGTTTCATCGCTGCCCACTCCTCTCAAATCGGAAAGCCAAAGCATAACTTCCTCTAAAACCGATGTATTCAGGTCATAATAAATAAAATTCTTTTCTCTGGTTTCGCATATCAGCTCTGCTTTTTTCAGAATATTCAGGTGATAGGAAATCGTTGCTCCCGTCATATCAAAATGTGAGCCTATCTCCCCTGCCGACATTCTGCCGTCTTTCAGAATCGTCAGAATTTCACGTCTTACGGGGTCGGACAAAGCCTTGAACGTTTCTGCAAATCCCATTTTATGTTCGCTCCTTTGATTTGATCAATATGGTAACTGCTATCACTGTTATCGGCAAACCGGAGATCAATCCGTTGGACACAGGGCCGAGTATCAGTTGATCGGCATATCTGACATTCAGTACCAATAAGGCAAGACCGGAACAAGCATTGACTGCACCGTGGACGAGTGACGGGATCCAGATACTTTCCGCCTTTTCGTAAAGCCAATCAAACACAATTCCCATCATTACGGTAATAAAGCAGAATACTAGCATACCGACGACCGGAAAACCGACATAATTTTTACCGTATTCATATCCTGCAAAAATAATGATCGGGAAATGCCACGCTCCCCACAAAATACCGCCCAGCACAAGACCTTTTTTCCGTCCGAGAGCGGATTTCAGCTGAGGATACATAAAACCCCGCCAGCCCGTTTCCTCTCCGAGCGCTGCCAACATATTCATTATCGGTGCATAAGTTGCCGCCGCGATCACCTGAGATACGATATAGGTTTGATAGTCAACACCCTGTTGTTGCAGCAGCTTTGCAATATCCTGACCGCTCTGCATAGAAAGATAGTCACTTGATACCGTAAGCGCGTTGGGAAAAATCAAAAAATACAGTGCCGCACCTGCCAGTGCAGATACAAGGGGTATCAGCCACGCCAATAAAATCCACTTTACTTTTCCTTTGAAATGCGGTTTCCAACCCATTCCCTTAAAAGCCGCGCCCGAAAGCCACGCACCAAGCATAGGGGTAAACATCGCAAGCAAAAGGAGTGCCTGATATAATAGTAGATTATCAGCGAACAGGCAGGCAGCGATCTGCATTCCCCACGACACCGCAAATGTCCAGATCAAATATTTTACCAATTTTTTCTTTTCAAATACCGTATTTACCATTTGACGCACCTCTATTTAAAATATTTTCTAAATAGATTATACGCACAAAACATCAAAAAGTCAACAACTATTTAGAAAAAAATCTAAATAGTTGTTTTCTCTTTTATACATTATTATAATCAATATTCCTGAAAATGCAAGTTATCCTCCGTATTCTGCAATTTGTCAAAAATGGATTGTATATCAAAAACAAAAATGCTATAGTCATATTGCAAGCTTGTGAGGGGGATACCTTATGAAAATCAAACTTTTAGTTAACCGAAGCCGATATGATGAACTGGCGGCAGAGCTTACCTCCCTCGGAATCGAGATCGACAACGGAGCTTCTTTGGTTCTGACAGAGGACAACAAGTATGTTGATTTTATTATGGGCAGACAAAATGATGTTTTCAGCCCCATTGCCACCGACGATATTGTGTTTATCGAAACCTTTAAAAATGATGTGGTGCTCCACACAAAACAAGAGGAATATCACATCACGGAAAGGCTGATCAGACTGGAAGGGCTTCTTGATCCGTCACGCTTTCTCAGGATCAGCAATTCGGTGATCGTCGCCGTAAAACAGATCAAAAAAATCCGTCCTACCTTTTCCAGCAAGTATATACTCACAATGTCAAACGGCTTGGAGGTAGATGTTACAAGAAGTTATTTTTCACGATTCAAAGACTTTTTCGGACTGTAAGAGAGGAGAATCCATATGACCGATACCATTAATTTTCTGCTGAACAACAAAGGACTTCTTTTATCGACTTTTATTATTACCGCTGTAGGAACCGCACTGCTGACATTCCACTATTTTTTCATTTATCAGTACGTGATCAACAAGCGTTTGCAAAATCCCGACAAGACCTACCGACTGAAATGGCCTGTTCCGAAATTTGCCTGTATCATTTTCGCTGTTTTGACGCTGTTGGGGTCGCTCTGCTTCTACAAAGGAAGCTGGATCACACACTATGAATTTACAGATTTCCAAACGAATGACGAAATCCAACAAACAGACAAGGCTTATACCTATGACGAACTGAAAAAAAATACAAACTATACGCTTTATGAGCTGAAAAGCGATCATTTTCAATATTCTCTTTTCTATAACGACCATTATAACGGGATCATCAACAACAAAAACCTCTACGGCAGTCCGTCCGGCAATATCCAGGACTGTGAGTATATCATCTTCATTCAACGTATTGATGACAGCGGCTCTGTCAAAACCGTAAGCTCCGATGATATATATGATGTAATGTTATATCATCATAATTACAGCAACAACGACAGTATCGGTATAGGAAACGGTATCGTCGAACGCAGTCTTAGTGAATTACCCTTGTGTATCTTCGGCTCGACCGATCATTACAACGGCATAGAGTTGAATTTACAGATCTGTACCAAAGAAATGTACGGCAAAAAGGAAACGGACTTATATGATGAAAACATTGAATATGATTCATCAGAGCTGAATGAATACGGAGAAAAAGATTACTGGTATCTGTCCGAGAGTTTTTCGTTTGATATTGATAACAAAAAAATCAGCAGAGTGCAGACAAAAGAATTAAAAGAGAATTTTTAAACAAAAATGTCACACTGCGGTTTCTGCGGTGTGACATTGATGATTTTAATAGTTATCTAAAAAGCTATATTTTTCGCCTTTGGTTTTGTAAGAGGGAAAAGTGTCAAGATGAACATTATGGATACTATTGAAAATACTCTTTTCAATATTGGGATTGTCACGTTTCAGGCGTTTGATCAGCATTTTGATTTCCTGCCGTTTGCTTCCGCCTCCGCCGTTATCGCACATTGTACAGTTTTCTGTAAAGCGGCAGGCGCACTGTATGAATTCAAGGTCATTGAAGCGTTTCCAAGCAAGAATGGAATCCTCGTGTATGCAGTACATCGGTCTGATCAGCTCCAGACCCTCAAAATTCCGGCTGTGCAGTTTCGGTATCATTCCCTGTAACTGCGAACCGTAAAACATCGCCATCACTGTTGTTTCGATCACATCGGAATAATGGTGCCCCAGTGCGATCTTATTGCAGCCGAGTTTTTGCGCCTGACTGTAAAGATGTCCTCTCCTCATTTTCGCACAAAGATAGCAGGGATATTTATCAGTATTGTTGGCAATCTCAAAGATATTGGTTTCAAAGACGGTGATCGGAATATGCAGCAATTCTGCATTGCTTTCTATCTTTTGACGATTGATCGCATTATAGCCGGGATCCATTACAAGAAACACCAACTCAAAAGGAACATCACTGTATCGTTTCAGCATTTGCAGCAGTTTCGCCATCAGCATTGAATCCTTGCCGCCAGAAATACAGACTGCGATCTTATCCCCGTCTTGTATCAGCTCATAATCCTTTACCGCCTTAATAAATTGATTCCATATTTCCTTGCGGTACTTTTTGGTAATGCTTCTTTCGATTTTCTGATACGGCATCAGTTCCGATTCCTTACTCATTGTTTCAGCTCCTTCAGACATTGATCAAATATCGCCGCAAATTCCGTTATTTCCTGTTCGGTCGTCAGATGGCTCAGGCTGATACGCCACGAGGAAAGCGCCTGTTTTCTGCTTTTGCTGACGGCAAAAACGGCACGGGACGGCAGATTGTCGGCACTGCACGCGGATTTGACGGAAACACACACTCCATATTCGCTCAGCTTTTGCCGGAAAGCCGTTCCCCTGATACCGTCAACACTCAAATTCAAAATATGCGGTACGGCATTGGTCGGACTGTTGATCGTGACCTCCGGATATTGACACAGCTTTTCTCTTAGGCTGTCATTGAATTTTCTGACTTGCTCATAATGAAGCTGCCTGTTTTTCAATGCTTCGGACAACGCCGTTTCCGCTGCGGCATTCAGTGCCAGTGTCGGTGTACCGCTTCTGTAAATCGTTGTGCCGCTTCCTCCGTGTATGATCGGTTCAATGATCAGGGACTTTTTTTTGATAAGGATTCCGCTTCCCACCAATCCGTAAAATTTATGAGGTGCAAAACTGGCGGTATCGACAAGTGTAAAATCAACGGGTATTTTTCCGACTGCCTGTGTTGCGTCAAGGTGAAGCCTGCAATTCGGAAAGTCATTCAAAATTCCCCTGATTTGTTGAACGGGCTGAACCGTACCAAGTTCACTGTCAACAGAACATACCGTCACCAGTACGGTATCATTTCTCAGCAAAGAAGAAAAGGATTCCATATCGACTTTGCCCTCACTGTCTATTTTTACCACATCAATTTCATATCCCTGCTCCTGCAAATTCGTCAGTACGGCACTGACAGACGGGTGTTCAAGCGGTGTGGTAATGATATGCTTTCCGATATGTCTTTGTGTTCTGGCGATTCCCTTTATGGCAAGATTATTGCTTTCGCTGGCACCCGATGTATAGATGATCTCGTCGGGCGAAACATTCAGCATAGCGGCAATATGACTGCTGATTTGATTTTGCAGCGCCAATGACTCCAAGCCTGCCTGATGTCTGGAATTGGCATTTCCCGTATATTGCTGTGTGACGGTGCAGAACCGCTCCAGAACACATTTGTCTGTCGGCGTATTTGCCGAATAATCAAGGTATATCATTTTTTGCTCCTGTCTGATCTCACCTTCAGAAAAATGGATGTTGGTGATCCCCGTTTTTTCTATAATTATTATAAAATCCTTTCCTGTCTTTGTCAAGAATCGCCGTATTCTGCGAGGCATTGTGGGCTATTCGATGGTATTGACCCCACATTCCCGTTTGACCCATTTGTACTGCGGCAGGACTTTTTATGATCGTTGCAGCAGTTTTAATTCTCATCAAAAAAGTGCAGTTCCAAAAAGAAAACCGCCGCTGTCCAAACATAATCTTTTCTGATAACAGTCAGGGCGACAAGATTCCCTTGCCGCCCTGCTTTTTCATTTTTTATTCTATACTTTCACAATAATGTATAATTGCCTTACTTAAAAATTCGGTAGCACCGACTGCAATATTCTCATAATACTGCTGGAACCGCTCGTCCGACGCATACACTTCCGCAAGCGTTTTATGCGCTTCCGGACTATAGACACCCTCTCCCCAAAACAGACTGATCCATTCTCCGTGCAGTCTGCACATCCGAATCACGGTCTCATCATCAAATGATAACTTTTCTTCAACGGCACGGCGAAGAATCGCTTCATACTCCTTGCGGATCATCTCCGACCGATTCCAGTTTTCCTCTGTCAGACCCATAATAATGTTGGTACTGGTTTTTGCCGCTTCATCACCGTACTTTTCACGAATTTCATCACCGAATTTTTTTTCGTTTTCCTCCAGCACCTGCTGTTTAAAATTTCCAAAGCTTGATTTTTCCTCCATAGCTGTGACCGCTCCTTTCGATTATTGATAACAGCAATATTGTAGCACGAAGACAGCCGAAAATCAATCAAAGCTTCTATAAAAAATGAGCAAATAAAAAAATTGCACAAAAACTGAACCACTACCGCCTAAAGTTGACTGATATTAAAATTGTCTGAATTTTTCCTTTCTTCAAGGTCTTGATTTTTGATATATTCTGCTATTATTTCATCTGTCACATTGCCACTACTTGCAACACAGGTCAACCGCATGAAAAATTAAAAGAAATATGTTATTAAAACGCAAGTCCATCAAAACATTTCGTATCTTTTGAAAATCCCATAAAACCGAAAGAAATAAACTATCATCAGTATATAAGCTCTTGTAGTCCAGTGCGGTTTTTCGTAACTTTGTTGACCAAGAGTTGTCCAAATCAGAATAAGATAGGCGAATATATCGTAAATGAAAACGCTGACAGAGGAATTTATTCTGTCAGCGTTATTATCATTGTAGTAGTTTACGAATTTTATCAGCGAGTAGTTCTTTTCTTTTTTCATAGAAATCATTGAAATGTGATATTTCTAACGATACATCACTTGGAATTATTGCTTGTTGGCAAAAAACAGCTTTTTGTTCATCGTTCATATCGTTGTAATAGTCAATTAAGCTCATCATGTTTTTACTGCCGTTGCTTCTACCTTCTAATAACTGCAAATTAGGCAGCCTGTTCCTATTTCCTCTCCATTTTCTCCACTCGTCCATTGAAACAGCTACGGGTTTACTGCTATCAAATCTGTCGTAAGGGTGTAGATGATCTTGCTCATATTTAAAGCTTTTGTTAATCCAGTCAAGACTTAGATAGTAAAGGGCTTCTCCAGCGACTCTGCTACCCTTTTCTGAATTTAGAATATCTTCAATTTTACCCTCTGTTGATCTCAAATCCGAAATCTGTTCAAGCATATCAACAGTTATTTCGTAGTCATAGCTATTGATATTACTTTTCATCTGCTGCAATTTACTTGTTGTGCCCGATTGAAAATATGTAAATAAGATAGCCCTCATCAAGTATGCTCTTATAGCATTTAAACTTTTATCATAATCAGGGTTGTAATATATTGAGTACAAAACAGGAAGCAACACATTCCAACTACTTGAAAACCTGCTGATATCAATATGTAGACTTCTAAGTACATCTTTTAGATTGTTTAATGACTTTTTGAAATCATTCCAGTTGTTCTTTAATTCATCTGCAATCTGTTTATTAATATTAGATTTAACTACATCGCCATAAAGCATTAAAGCTGAACGAATTATAAAATCCGTTCCAAATCCGTCATATGAGTCAACAAGCACTTTTCCAAACTCAGTTTTTGCACTTGCCCAGTACGCTTCAAGTATGGACATAGTTATTTCAGCTTTCTTTAATGGCTTTCCACCGCTATTAAATCGAACGAACATTTCGAGTGCATCGTCCTGTTTCATATCATGTATTTCAGAATACCTTATAAGTTTTTCTACGAATATTTTCTCGTACAATTTATTTAAAATAGTTCTTGCATACTCCTTGCTGTCCGTGGGGACATTTGCTATAGCTTCTTCTATTGCTATTTCCCTTGTGTCATCAGACTGAAACTTCTGGTCAAGAATATTTCTTACTTCAAATTGAGTAGGGCTAAGTCTGCCAACTTTTTCAGTAAATCGAATATCATATTTTTTACTGTTATATTCTTCCTCATCTATATCCAATTTGTTTTTGTTCAACTCTATCAGAAGTTTGGTAACTAAACCACCCACGACTTTTTTTCTTGCGTATTTCTGCCTAATATGTGCTTCTCCAAACAGGGACAAAAAAAGCGAAGTAAGTCTTTGTTGCCCATCAAGGACAGCTGTATCTGTAATTCTGACATCTATGCTTGATAACTCGTAATTTACACTATCTGCTTGTTTTCTGTTATCGAAAGTTACATTGGATAAGAAATTACAGAAATAGGTATCCCATGTTACGTTATTATCATCAACGTGCCAGAACAAAAAAGTTGCAATGGGATAATCAAGTAAAATAGAATCCCACAGCTTCTCTATTTGCTCCATACTCCATACGTATTGCCGCTGAAACGCAGGCATTACATACTTTCCGTTTTTAATATTCAGTAACGCTTCATATATCGTGATACTTTTATCTTCAAGATAACTCATATTATATACCCCCCCGACAAGGAAATGTATAGTTATTATACCATATCACAATAAAAAAATCAATAGCTAACTTCGATTTTACGCTATATGGAGCTTCACCTTTATTGGAATCAAAGTTCCTCTCAAAAAGAAAAGAGCCAAGAAGCAACGCTCCTCAGCTCCATAACCTTATTCTATTCCCGTAAACATAACCTGCGATTTTGGATACTTACTTCTCTTGCCTATTTTATTGCCTGTTCCTGTTCAAAATCTTTCTGCTTTTCAGAGGGCTTTCATTCGCTT